>NZ_CANPVT010000052.1 GCF_947581735.1 Candidatus Palauibacter soopunensis | reverse complement strand
GGACCGCTCGATCGAGCGGAGCAAGATGCGGACCTGGCAGCGTTCGCCCGACGGCAACGCGTGGACGATGGTCGTGCAGGGCGCGGCGAGACGCTTCTACACCCCGACCGAAGCCGACGAGGGCAAGTACCTGCGCGCCGTGTTCACCTACACCGACGGCCACGGGTCGGGCAAGCGGGCCGAGAGCCCGGCCGTGATGGTCGTCGGCGCGACCACGCCGGTCGTCTCGTTCGGCGCGGAAAGCTACACGGCCGCGCCGGGCGGATCCGCCGATGTCGCCGTGCTCCTGTCGCCCTCCGCCTCCTCGGCGCTCGCCATCGAGGTCGTGGCCGGAGACGGCAAGCACACCGTCTCGTTCCAGACCGGAGCGGGTTCGGGCACCTTTGCCGTCAGCACTGCCGGTCTCTCGGCCTCCGACACCCTTGCCGTCCGGTTCGGCGACCTGCCCGAAGGGGTGGCGGTCGGCGTCCCGGCGACCACGCGGATCGTCGTGGCGGCGGTCGCGGGAGACCGGGTCTCCAGGTCCGTGGTCGAGGACGGTTCCTTGACCGAGCTTGAGGTCGAGTACGCCCAAGCGGAGTACTCGACCGTCGCGGGCGGGCCGGGAGCCGAGATCACGCTCCGGGCGAGCCCCGCAGCCGACCGGCGGGTGGCCGTGGCCCTTGCGGCCACGCATGCCGCCTCCTTCGAGGCGGCGTTGCCGGACTCCGTCGTGTTCCAGCCCGGCGACTCGCTCGCCGCGTTCGTGCTCGAAGTCCCGGCCGGGACCGGGTCCGGCCTGCTCGCGCTCGGGCTGGGCGCGCTGCCCGAAGCCGTGAGCGCCGGTGCCGTCTCCTCCGCCACCGTCGATATCGCGGACCGCGACCCCGGCCCGCTCCGGGACGAGGCGTTCGACCTCGGACTCGCCGTCTTCGGGCGCGCCGTCGCGGAGGGCGCGCGGCAAGCCGTGGGCGCGCGCATCGACGCCGTCATGCGGCCCGCGGGAGGCGGTTCCGGCACCGGCTTGCCCGGATCGTCGGCGGAGTGGGCCGGACGCGCCGCCGGCACCCTGGCCTCGCTCACCGGCGCGCCGCTCAATGCTTCCTCGGCGGCTGACATGACCCGCCGATCCGGGTCGGTCGATCTGCCGACCGGTCGGGAGGCCGCCCGGCGCCTGTTGCCGAGCCTCTCGTTCGCGACCGCGCTCGGGCCGCAGTCCGCCCAAGGGCGGCCCAAGATCGGGCTCTGGGCCGAAGGGTCCGCACAGTCGTTCCGCGGCGAACCCGGCATCGACTATGACGGCGGGCTGCGCGCGCTCACCGTCGGCGCCGACGCCCGCATCGGATCCTCCGCGCTCCTCGGGGTGTCGCTCATGCGCAGCGACGGCGATCTCGACTACGGCCACCGATCCGCCGAAGGCTCGCTCGGACACGCCATGAACAGCGTCCATCCCTACCTGTTCGTCCAGCCCTCACCCAGGATCGGACTGTGGGCCATGGCCGGGTACGGCAGCGGGGATGTCCGCGACGACGACCGCCACGGCGACACCGGCGCGTCGCTCCGGATGCTCTCGGGCGGCGTCAAGGTGCCGCTCGCCCGCAGCGGCGCGTTCGGACTCGCGCTCAACGGCGACGCGTTCACGGTCGGCATGAGCGCCGAAGACGGCCAGCGCGAAGGCTCGGCCTCGCGCGCACGCGCGCTGCTCGAAGCGTCATGGACGGCCGGAGGACTGAAGCTCGCCACGCAGGCCGGGGCGCGCTACGACGGCGGGGACGCCGACACGGGCGGCGGCGCCGAGACTGGAGCCTCCATCGGCTACGCCGCGCACGGGCTCGACCTCGACCTCCGTGGAAGGCTCGGCCTCGGGTCCGGCCGGCACCGCGAATGGGGTGCCGCGCTTCGGCTCGCGTTCGATCCCGGAACCCGTGGCGAAGGGTTCCGGCTCGCGGTCAGCCCCCGGCACGGACACGACCGAAACGGCATCCACGGGCTCATGGACGGCGGAACGCTACACGCAATGACGCCCGGCACGGGACGGGACTGGCGGCTCGACGCCGAAGCCGGCTACGGGCTCAAGAACCCCGGCGGCGGAGGCGCACTCGAAAGCTATACCCGCCTCTCGGCGGATGGCCGGAACCGCTCCCTGTCGTTCGGCACCCGGTACAGCGTCAGCCAGACACTCCGGCTCGGAATCGAGGGATCGCGAAGCCAACTGCCCAGGCAAGACCCCAACCTGGGACTCAGACTTGCGCTCGACTTCACGTTCTGAGCGGCCCGAATGCGCTATGTGGCACGTCCGCTCGCGGCAAAAGGCTGGATGTCGCTGGCGAGGTTCTGGTAGCTTGCGTTCGGCAACGGGTGTTGTGGCTCGGTTGTTCCCGTCAATTGACGCCGGTAATCCAGTGATTCGGCAACGCGCCAACCCGATCGGCTCCCACAGCAGGAATGGCAGATCGTGCAGCCCTGATTAGACTTACGTGATTCCCTGCCGTGATTCAGGCCTCATGTGCTCCGCCCGTCCGGCGACATGAACACGTTGTGCACCGTCCCCCGCGTGGGGATCGACTTCACGACCTCGCCCTTCTCCAGGTCCACGATGTCGACGCAACTGCAATCCTGGATGATCGCGACGTACACCTTCCGGCCGTCGTGGCTGATCGCGACGTTGTGCGGGCGCCCCGAGAGCGGGATCCGTTCCACGACCTTCATCACGTCCGTGGGGACGATCTCCAGCGTGCGGTCGATCTCGTTGCTGAAATAGAGCGTCCCGCCATCCGGCGCCGCGGCGACCCCGTGCACCTTGGGAAGCCCGTCGATCACCTGTACCACCTTGTTCGTCGCCGGATCGATGATGTGGACGTTGTCTCCCGCGGAGTTCGTCTGAACGATCCGCAGCTTCCCCTCCTGCGCCGCCACGGCGGTGGCGGAGGAGAGCGCGAGGGCGAGAAGGCCTGGGACGATGGCCGCGGGAGCGGGGGCGCGGCGGGGCCGGAAGAGGCGTTTCATCGTGAACCTCCGAAGTTCGCGAGAATCTTCCCAACGGTACGGTCCGGCAGTCGCGCCGGTCCATACCCCGACGAACCCCGCCTCAGCCGTTCGGCGGCATGACGATGTCGTCCGCGCCGAGGAAATCGGAGAGGTCGGCGACCGCGTCGTTCAGCCCGGTCTCGAAATGCGCGGTCGGGGCGAAGTCCGGCTCGAAGTGCAGCGCGCGGATTTCGAGCACGCCCCGGTCGCGGTGCAGTTTCGGATCGAGCCGGCCCACGAGGCCGCCATCGTGCAGGATGGGCAGGACGTAGTAGCCGTACTTCCGCTTCGCGGCGGGGACGTAGATCTCGACGGTGTAGTGAAAGTCCAGGAGTTCGGCGGCGCGCTTCCGCTGCCAGAGCAGCGAGTCGAAGGGGCAGATGAGCGTCGTCCCCGCGGGCTCCGGGAGCCGGTCGATGCCGTCCAGGTGCTCGGGTAGGGCGTAGCACGGCCCCCGCAGCCCGTCCACCTGGACCTCGACGATCCGCTTCTTTCGCAGGTTGCGGGCGATCGTCCGCCGCCGCTCCGCCGCGTTGAGTTCCGGTCCGGTGAAGTAGTTGACGAGGTGCCGCTCGGGGGCGATGCCGCAGCCCGAAAGCCCGATGAGGAGCCAGCTGTCCTGGTACTCCGCGAGCGTTGCGGCCGGCCCGTCCGGGTAGACCCGTTCCGCCAGGTCGTAGACGCAGCGGAAGTGACGCCGCCCCGTCACCGCGACCCGTCCATCGTGCCACAGCAGCTTGAGCGAGCGCTTGTCCTCCTTCAGGCGCCACGCGAGCGAGTCCGTCTTCTCCTCGCGTTCGGCCGGCTGCGGCTGGAAGTCGACGCTCTCCAGAGGTCCTTCCGCGCGCAGCCGTCGCAGCACGCGCCGCTTCGACGCCGTCGAGGTCGCGTATCGGTCCCACCACGCGCGTCCCGACCAGCTCGCGGGCGGGAAGCGCCGCATGCGCCGCCGTCCGAGAGGGAGATGGGAGATGGGAAGGACCGAGGCTTCGTGTCCCCAGTACTCGTAGGCGAGACGATCGCCGTACACCCACCGATCCACCTTCGAGCGGTCGTACGGGCCGAACCGGCTCCACAGGGTCAGGTAGTGCGCCCGGTCCACGACGTTCACGCTGTCGAGTTGGAGCGCGCCCGTCCGCTCCAGGTGGTCGACGAAGGCCGCGGCATCGAGTGGGGTCGACCCGCGCGACCGGGCGAGCCCCTGGCGGTGCAGCCACAATCGGGCTGCCGCCTCCCGGGTGAACGTCGGCCGACTCCGGCGGGTCCCGGTCATGCCGCCGCGGCGCGAATCCGGGTCGCGCCCGGGCGCCTCAGCGGCTCTCGTCCCCGGCCGCGACCGCCTCCGATCCCAGGTGCTTCCGGAACCAGGTCAGGATTCGCTCCGACACGTCCATGACGAACTTGGGCTCTCGCGGCCCGTGTGGCGTGCGCGGGTACACGACCATCTCCGTCGGCACGCCGCGGCGGTCGAGGGCGCGGTAGAACTCCTGTCCCTGCGTGAACGGGACGCGCAGATCCTCCGCTCCGTGAATCACCTGCGTGGGCGTGACCACGTTCGCGATGTGATACATCGCCGAGTGCCGCTCGTAGCGCTCGTAGTCCTCCCAGAACTCGACCCCCATGTGACCCACGAGGTAGTCCTGGATGTCGGTCGTCGTCGTCATCGAAACCAGGTTCGGGAGGCCGGCCCCCATGCTCGCCGCCACGAAGCGGTCCGTCTGGGTGACGGCCCACGAGGTCATGTAGCCGCCGTAGCTCCAGCCCATGAGGAGGAGGCGGTCCGGGTCCGCCACCCCCATCCCGATCACATGGTCGACGCCCGACATGAGGTCCCGGAAGTCGCCGTAGCCCCAGTCCTGGAAGTTGGCGTAGCGGAAGTCCTTCCCGTAGCCGGTGGAGCCGCGGGGGTTCGGGCGCAGGATCGCGAAGCCCTCCTGGGCGAAGTACTGGAGCATGTACGCGGCCGGGCTGCCGGTGAAGCTCTGGCTGAAGACGCCCGCCGGCCCTCCGTGCACGTTCAGGATGAGCGGCACGCGCTCGCCCTCCTCGTAGCCGACCGGATAGGTGAGGAGGCCCTCGATCTCGAACCCTTCCGTGGACGTCCAGGAAACGAGTTGCGTACGCCCCATCTCCGGGCGCGGCACGCTGGCATGGAGATCCGTCACCTGCTGCGGGGAGTACCCGTTCGTGGGCGACACGAAGACGTCCCACGGTTCCTCGGTGGTCTGCCACGTGAAGGCCATGCGGCTCGCGTCGCCGGTGAGCGCGACGGAGCCGATGACGCCGTCCCCGTAGGAGATGAAACGCATCTCGCCGCCATCGGCCGGAACGGCCAGCACGTGCCGGCGCGTGCCGAGCGATTCGAGCAGCAGCAATTCGGAGGAGTCGCCCGACCAGCCGAGCACGGAGGCGCTCCGGTTCGGCGTGTCGAGTTGGCGGGCCTCGCCCCCCGCGGCCGGCATGACGTACACGTCGCCGAGTCCGATCGGCTCCGGCTGATTGCCGGTCGACACGTACGCGATCGAAGCGCCGTCGGGCGACCAGTGCGGACTCCGTTCGATCCCCGCCCCGCCCACGAGAAGCGCGACCTCCCCGATGCCGTCATCGATCTCGGTGAGTCTTATGTTGCCTCCGAAGAGCCCGGCCTCCGCGGCTTCCTCGGCCTCCATTGTTACGTTGCCCTCCGCCCACCCCTCACTCTCCGCCCACTCGCGATAGGCCACAATCTCGGCGATCTGCGCCGCGTCGGGGACCGTCGTCGTGGAGAGGTCTCCGCTCAGGCGTCCCGTGTTGATGCGGGGATCGACCTGGTGCGCGAACACGATCCGTCCCCCGTCCGGCGCCCAGCTGAAGCCGGTGATATGGAATTCGCCGGCCGTGAGCCGCACCGGCGTCGCCGGCTCGTCCGACTCGGCGTCGATCGCGACGACGTACAGGTGCGAGAACTTGTAGTTGCGGTCCACGAGGATCACGTCCCGCTTCTCCTCCCGCGCCTTCTTCTCCTCCGCGGTCGGCGGGTCCCGCATGAGGAAGGCGATCCGCGTCCCGTCCGGCGACCAGCGGTACCCGCCCACCGACCCTTCCGCCTTCGTGAGTTGCCGCGCCTCGCCGCCCGCCAGCGGCAGCGCCCACACCTGCCCGCCCGCCTCGCCTTCTCCCTCGCGACCGGAGGTGAAGCTCAGCCAGGCGCCGTCGGGCGAGAACTGCGGCGACCCCGCCGACGCCTCTCCACGTGTCCACTGCGCGGCCCCTGTCCCGTCCGCGTCCGTCATCCAGATGTGACTCAGATACTCCGACTGCGGTCCTTCCATCAGCGGCTCGCGCACCACGAAGGCGATGCGGGAGCCGTCGGGGGAGATCGCCGTTCCGGAGACCGCGCGGTACTGCATGCTCAGCGCCGGGGTCCACCCGGCCTCCTGCTGCGCGGCGGCGTTTAACGGCGCCACCGATGCGAGCACAAGGACGAGCGCGGCCAGCGCCGGAATCCCCGCGGATCCCGGTCGCGGGGTGCGGACGAGGGGGGCTTGGGACAGAATGTTCACGGGCCGGGGCATGATCGCACCTCTCGATTGGCTTTACGTCGTCGGTGTTCGCTCTTCGAACCGCGCGTCCAACATAGCAGACAGGTATACGATGTCCGAAACGCCGTCCGAAACGCTTCGCGGCCCCGGGACCCCCGCCCCTGCGAGCGGATCCGAGCGGATCCATGCGATTGACATGCTTCGGGGCTTCGCGGTACTCGGCATCCTCATCGTCAACATCTGGCTGTTCTCGTGGGGCCCGGAGGCCTACACCGAGCCGCCCGGGGGGCCGGACGGTGCGGTCGGCGCCACCGACCTGTGGATCTGGGGCTTCATCCATCTGTTCGCGGAGATGAAGTTCATCTCCATCTTCTCCCTGCTGTTCGGCGCGGGGGTTGCGATGATGAGCGAACGGATGGCCACGCGCGGCATTCCGGGACGCAAACTCCACAACCGACGCCAGTTCTGGCTCCTCGTCATCGGTCTGCTCCACGCGTATCTGATCTGGGAGGGCGACATCCTCGTCATCTACGCCCTGTGTGGTCTGATCCTGTACCGCCTCCACACCCGGTCGCCCCGCCGGCTGTTGTGGATCGGCGCATCCTTCGTCGCCGTCGTCGTCGTGGTCATCGGCGTGACTGCCTGGACCCTTCCGTACTGGCCGGAGGATCTGCGGGCGGAAGCCGCGGCGGAGTGGGACCCCCCGCCCGCGGAGATCGAGGCACGGATCGAGGCCATGCGCGGCGGCTGGACCGAACAGATGCCGATTCGGGCCTCCGATGCCCTGGCTTTCGGAATCGGCGGGTTCCTCGCTTTCGGGCTTTGGCGCGCCGGCGGCCTCATGCTCGTCGGCATGGCCCTGTACAGGCTCGGCGTCCTCACGGGGGAACGGCCCGCAGGCTTCTACCGGCGCCTCGTCGCGTGGGGTTTCGGCGCCGGCCTGCCCGTCGTCGCCGCTGGCATGTGGTACAATGCCGCGGTCGGGTTTACGTGGGAGCAGGCGGGGCTCCAGGGGACACTGTTCAACTACGTCGGCTCCATCGGTGTCTTTCTGGGCTACGTGGGCGCGCTCATGCTCCTCGCCCGGAGCGGACGGCTGGAGCGCACTCAAACGCGTCTGGCCGCCGTCGGACGGATGGCGCTCACGAACTACATCGCCCAGAGCATCTTGTGTTCGCTCATCTTCTACGGTCATGGACTGGGACTGTATGCACGCGTGGGGACCGTGGGCTGCGTCGCGATCGTGGTGGGGACCTGGGCGCTTCAACTGGCGTGGTCGCCGTGGTGGCTCGCCCGGTTCCGCTTCGGACCCCTGGAGTGGCTCTGGCGTACGCTTTCCTACGGGCAGCGTCAACCGATGAGGATCGCGTGAACGAACGGACGATGAAGACGACCGGCCTGGGGCCGCGTACGTGCGCCACAGCCCTGCTTGCCGCACTGGCCGCTCTGGCCATGCCGCAGCTGCCGCATGGGTCCTCTTACGGTGCGCTGGCGGCGCAGGAAGATGAACGGGAAGCACGGGAAGCGGCGGAGGCGGCCGAACTCGCGCGCCTCGATTCCCTGCGCAGGATCTTCGATCCGGGGGACGCCTTCGAGCCCCTCGATCTCCCCGCGCCCGGCGAGTTCCGGGATGCCGCCGGTGCCCCCGGAGAGGCCTACTGGCAGCAGCGGGCCGACTACCACATCCGGGTCACTCTCGACGACGACCGCATCGAGGGCACGGAGCGCATCACCTACACGAACAACAGTCCCGATTCGCTCACGAGCCTGTGGGTGCAGCTCGACCAGAACCTCTTCCGCGAAACGAGCTACGGGGCGCTGAGAGCGGAGGAACTCGGCGGGGACGTTCGCCACGGCGGCTTCTTCAAGGACGGAGGTTTCGTGATCTCGGGCGTGCGCGCTGACCACGGGGGCGAGATGACGGTCCCCGAGTACCGGACCGAGGACACGATGATGGAGATCCTCCTCGGCGAACCGCTCCCGCCGGGCGGAAGCCAGGTCGACGTGGAGATCGACTTCGCGTTCGAGATCCCGGAGACGGGCGGCGACCGCATGGGGCAACTCAACATCCGGGGCGGGATCATCTATCAGCTCGCGCAGTGGTACCCCCGCGTCTTCACGTACGACGACGTGAACGGGTGGAATCAGTCCCCCTTCCTGGGGCAGGGCGAGTGGTACCTGGAGTACGGCGACTTCGATGTCGAGCTGACCGTTCCGCGCGATTTCATCGTGGTCGCCACGGGAGAACTCCTCAATTCCGAGGAGGTCCTCACGCCGATGCAGCGCGAGCGGCTCGCGGAGGCGCGCCTCTCGGAGGAGACGGTCCACATCATCGGGCCGGACGAAGCCGGGGAGGATCACACGCGGCCGCCCGGCGAGACCCCGCTCACATGGCGCTTCCGCGCCGAGAACGTGCGCGACTTCGCGTGGGCCGCCTCCGACCGTTTCGTCTGGGACGCCGCCGGCTGGGAGGACGTCCTCATCATGTCCGCCTACCCCGAGGAGAGCATCGGCGGACCCGCGACGAGCGGCTGGGAGCGCTCCACGGAATACCTCCGCCACAGCGTCCGGTACTATTCGGAAAAGTGGCTCCGCTATCCGTATCCCGTCGCGATCAACGTGGCCGGCCTCGCGCTCGGGATGGAATATCCCATGATCGTCTTCTGTTCGTGGCGGTCCCGCGGCGCCTTTCTCTTCTCCGTCACGGACCACGAGATCGGACATACGTGGTTCCCGATGATCGTGGGCTCCGACGAGCGGCGGTACGCGTGGATGGATGAAGGGTTCAACACCTTCATCAACTACTATTCCGGCATCGAATTCGCGGGCGGGGAGCCGATCCTGGGCGAACTCATGTCCCCCGCTCAGATCGCGACGGACACGCGCCTCCCGAGCCACGCCATATACACGCCGGCCGACAGCATTCCGGAGGCGGAGATCGGGGTTCTCGCCTACAACAAGCCGGCCGCGGTGCTCGTCCTCCTGCGCGAGGAGGTGCTCGGACCCGACGTGTTCGACGAGGGCTTCCGGGAATACATCCGGCGCTGGGCGTACAAGCACCCGCAGCCGGCCGATTTCATCCGCACGATGGAGGACGTGTCGGGGCGGGATCTCGACTGGTTCTTCAAGGGCTGGATCTACGAGGACGCGATCCTCGACCAGGCGATCGCCTCCGTGACGCGCCTGGGGGATACGACAAGGGTCGTATTCGAAAACCGTGGAGGCATCCCGATGCCGCTCGAGGCGCGGATCCTCTTCCAGGACGGGGAAGAGCAGCGATATGAGGTGCCGGTCGACGCGTGGCAGGTGGACGGCACCTATGTCCTGGAGGTGCCCGGCGGGCCCGTGCGCAACGTCCAGATCGACCCAGACGGCGTGATGCCCGACGTGAACCGCGGGAACAACGTGTGGGGCCGGGGCATTCTCGGCCGCCGGCCTCCCCGGTAGCGGCGCTCGGCGAGCAACCCGCAGCGGGGCCTTGCCGCGGGTTGCCGGATCGCGGCCTTCCCGTCCTCGCGAAACCACCGCGCCGCGCCTTCCGTTCTGATGCCGCATGACGCGCATGCGCAGGGGTGAGATATGGAAGAGATGATCATCGCCATCGTCGCGATCTTTTTCACGATCGGCATTCCGGTCCTCGCGATGGCGACGCACTTCGCCCTGCGGCCGCTGGTGCGGGACCTTGCGGAAGCGCTCGGGCCGCGTAAGCGGGACCGCGAGACGATCGCCCGGCTGGCGGATCGGATCGAGCGGCTTGAAGGCGAGAGTCGGCAGCGGGGCGAACTCCTGGATCAGCTCGCGGAGGCGGAACTCTTCCGGCGGCAACTGGAAGAGCGCGCCGGCGGTGAAACGGTAAAGGACGTCACATGACGATCATCGAAACCGAAGGGCTGTCCAAGCGGTACACGGCGCTCCGCGGAGGGGGGACGCTCGCCGTCGACGAGCTTTCCGTGCAGGTGGAAGCCGGGCAGGTGTACGGTTTCCTGGGGCCGAACGGAAGCGGCAAAACGACGACGATCGGGATGCTCCTCGGGATCATCAACCCGACGGGCGGTTCCTTCCGGCTGTTCGGCGGGGAGACGCCCGCCGAGTTGCACGCCGCGCGCCAGCGGATCGGCGCCACGCTCGAATACCCCAACTTCTACCCCTACCTGAGTTGCCGGGACAACCTGCGGGTCGTGGCCCGCGTGAAGGGGAGTGACGAGGCGGACATCGCCGAGGTGCTCGAGATCGTGGGCCTGACCTCGCGCCGGAAGACGAAGTTCAAGGCGTGCTCGCTGGGCATGAAGCAGCGGCTCGCGCTTGCGGCCACGATGATCGGCGATCCGGAACTCATCATCCTCGACGAGCCGGCCAACGGGCTCGATCCGGCGGGACAGCGGGAAATCCGCGACATCATCCGCGAACTGGCCAGCCGGGGGAAGACGATCTTCCTCTCGAGCCACATGCTGCACGAGGTCGAACGCACGTGCACGCACGTCGCGATCATCGAGACCGGCCGCCTCGTCCGCGAGGGGAGTGTGGACGAACTCACCTCCGCCCGAACGGTGGCCGCCGTGGCCGCCGATGGGGACATCGAGAAACTTCGGCAGGTCGTGTCGGAGTTCGACGGCGCGGGCCATTCACGGGTCGAGGATGGCCGCGTCCTGGTGCAGATCGGAGGTGCCGGGCTCTCCGAATTGAACCGCTTTCTCGCCGGGCGGGGGATCTACGCCTCGCACCTGTCGCTGGAACGGCAATCGCTGGAGGACGCCTTCATGGAGATCACGGGCACGCCCGAGGGGTTCGGAGAGATCCAATGAGGGGCGCGCGGGCGTTCGGCGTGCTGCTGCGCAACGAATGGTTCAAGGCGAGGAAACGGCTCGCCTTCTGGATTGCCCTCGGCTTCTACGCGTTTTTCACGCTCATGAACCACGCGCAGCCGTTCCTCGAGCGCGGCGAAGGCTTCCGGCTCCCCAGCATCTGGGTCTCGGTGTTCGGGGATGAATCCACCATGGTCGTGATCTTCGCCGCGCTCACGCTCGTGTTGCTGTCGGCGACGGAGTTCGGCTGGCGAACCGCCCGGCAGAACGTGATCGACGGCCTCTCGAAGTCCCAGTGGTTCTGGGGCAAGTCGCTCCTGCTACCCGTGGTGGGGCTCGCCTTCATCGGCGTCCACGTGTTGATCCCGACGGTGCTCGCGCTGATTCGGACCGACTTCGGGGCCGCCGAGGGGCCGCTCGTCCCGCTGTCCGTATTCCAGGCGGCCGGGGGGCTTGGGCTGGCGTTCCTGAGCGTGGGCGCGCTCGCGTTCCTTCTGTCGCTCGTGATCCGCAAGACCGGCGCCGCGCTGGCGGTATGGTTCCTCTGGATCGGCCCGATCGAGTCCGGGATGCTGCCCGCGCTCGTCCGCCGCTTCCTGCCGGACCACGCGGGCTGGCTCGACTACCTGCCGTTCTCGAACACCTTCCCGCTCCTCGAATTCCGCCACTATGACGCGGCCGCCTACGAGCGTTACGCCGCCGCCGTCGAGGCCGCGGGCCGGACGCCGTCGGCCGCGGTCGACCCCGCGTGGCACCTCGTCACCGCCGCCGCCTGGACGGCGCTCCTTGTCGGCATCGCCTACATCTCGTTCCGCCGCCGCGACCTCTGACCCCGGGCCTTGCGCCCGCGGGACCGCGGTTCCAGCGTGGCGTTTCCAGCTTCAATGCGGGGAGGTGTCGTGATGTGGAAACCGGCGTACCGATGGAAGCGCTATAGCAACCTGACCCAGCGCGGGATCTTCATCTTTTGGGTGGCGTGGACGGGATCCATGGTGTTCTCCCTGTGGTTCTGGCTGCCGAGGGCTCTCGAAGGTGCGTATTTCGGAAACCTCGCGGGTCTTGTCGTCACCGCCTGGGGCATCCAGTTCGCCACGCTCGAGTTGCTCCGTCTCTTCGGTGGTTCACGGGAGACGCGTAGCGAGTCCTGACGGCGAGCCGTGTACAGCACCTGTATGTTCTGCAAGCGGCCGCTCGGGTCCAACGAGGTTGTCGAGACCTTTCCGGTGGGGCGTCGGCTCGCGTTCGACCCGGCCAGGGGCCGGCTATGGGTGGTGTGCCGCAAGTGCCGGCGCTGGAACCTCACGCCGCTCGAGGAACGCTGGGAGGCCGTGGAGGCGTGCGAACGCCTCTTCCGCGCCACGCCGCTCCGTGCCTCGACGGATCAGATCGGGCTCGCGCGCCATCGCGAAGGCCTGGAACTCGTCCGCATCGGGAAGCCGCCCCGCGGAGAGTTCGCCGCCTGGCGCTACGGCGACCTGTTCCGCCGCCGGCTGCGGCGGTACGCGGCTCTTACGCCGCTATCTACGGCGGCCGGCTGGCTTGTTGCCCAGGCCAGCCTGCCAGCGGCCGTGTCTGTCGGCGTCTTTGCAGCCGTTGTGGCTTGGTCGTATCGCGGCACCGCCGCAAAGACATCGATCGGCGGTCGCGAAGCCGGCGACGTTCCGATGGACCCGGGCGCGGTCGTGAAGTTCAGTCGGATGGACGTTCAAACGATCAGAATGTTCCCCGCCACCGTTTCGCCGGGATTCGTCGTCGACATGATGAGACGGGGCCGAAGCGCCCGTTTCGCCGGGGATGATGCCCGTCGCGTGGCTTCGGTGATCCTGCCGCAACTGAACCAGAGCGGCGGTACGCGTTGGGCGGTTCAGGCCGCCGTGGCGGAGATCGAAGCGCGGGGGCACCCAGAGCGCTATCTGGCGCATGCCGTGCCGGATAACGCGAGTCGCAACAAGCGGGACGTTTCCGGCTATGTGAAGAACATGCCGAAGCCGACGCGGCTCGCGCTGGAGATGGCGCTGCACGAGGAGCAGGAAAGGCGCGCGCTCGAGGGCGAGCTATGGATGCTGGAGCAGGCGTGGCGCGAGGCGGAGGAGATCGCGGCGATCGCGGACCGGCTGCTGCTCCCGGCCGGCACCGATGAGTTCTTCGAAAAGTACGGAACCGATCCGGAATCCAGGTCGAGGTTGCATGATGCGTGACACGCGGACGGGACTCCACCGGCGAATCGCGCTGGAGACGCCGGAGCACGTCAAGCTCGAGTACCAGCTCGCGGACCTGGGGTCCCGCGCGGCCGCGCTCGCCGTCGATCTAGCCATCATCGTGGCGGCCATGCTGCTCGTGGCGCTCGTCTTCCGGTATACGGGCGGGTTCGGGCAGGCCGTGCTCTACATCGTCGGCTTCTTCGCGGTGTGGGGATATTTCCTCTTCTTCGAAGCGGTGTGGGACGGACGCACGCCGGGGAAACGCGCGCTGGGGCTGCGGGTGCTGCACGACGGCGGCGAGCCGCTCTCCTTCCAGGGCTCGGTTCTCCGCAACCTGATCCGGATCGTGGATCTGCAGCCGGGGCTGACCGGGATGGCCGGGGCCGCGTCGATCCTGTTCAACCGCCGGGCGCAGCGCCTCGGAGACCTAGTCGCCGGCACGATCGTCGTCCGGGACGCGGGAGGCGGGGAGATGTTCGGGGATGAGCCGCAGACGGACGGCCGCGCGGGCCGCCCGCGACTCTCCGTCGAACAGTTCGCGCTGGTGGCGGGTTACGTCGCGCGCCGGACCGGCCTGGAACCGGAGGTCCGAAGCCGGGTGGCCGCCTCGGTCTGGGATGCGGTGTGGTCGGCGGCGGGCGGGGGCAGCCTGGACCCCGAAGCGGCTCCCGATACGCACCTCGTCCGGCTGCACGCGGAAGAGGCTCCAAGACACGCGGCGCGCCAGGGCGGGGCGAGCCTCCAGGCCGCGGCGATGGCGCGTGAGCGGCGCGAGGCGTGGGGCGCCTACACGGACCTCGTGGAGAAGGGGCGCGCCGGCGGGCTGGACCGGTTCAGCGAGGCCGAGGTGCGCGCGTTCGGGCGCCTGTACCGCGGCGTGACGGCCGACCTGGCGCGCGCGCGAACCTACGGCGCCTCGCCGGGGCTGCTGGAGGCGGTGGAACGGTGGGCGGGGGCCGGGCACAACCTCCTGTACCGCGCGAAGGGAAGGGCGGCGGTCCCCCTCGGCCGCTGGATCGGCCGCGAACTGCCGCGGGCAGTGCGGCGTCATCACCGGCCGGTGCTCCTCGCGGCCCTGCTGCTCGTCGGACCCATGCTGGCCTCTTACGCGGCCGTCCGCGATCGTCCGGCGCTCGCGCGTTCGATCATGCCGGCGGGGATGCTGGCGAGAGCCGAGAACACCGCCCGCGGGGACATCAACGCTTCCTACATCGAAGTCGACGGCGGTGAGCGGCCCGCCCTGTCCTCCGCCCTCGTGACGAACAACGTGCAGGTGAGTTTCGTCGCTTTCGCGGCCGGGCTGCTCGCCGGCGCGGGCACGGTGCTGATCCTCGTCTTCAACGGCGTCCTGCTCGGGGCCGCGTTCGGGCTGTATGCGAACAACGACGTTCTGGGGGTCATTCTCGCCTTCGTCTTCCCGCACGGCGTGATGGAACTCACAGCCATCTGCCTGGCCGGCGGGGCGGGGCTGGGGCTCGGGTCGGCGCTCCTCGTACCCGGACGTCGCACCCGTCGCGACGCGCTGCGGGAGCGAGGCCGCGCCTTCCTCTCGCTCGTCGGCGGGGCGGTGCTCCTGCTGATCGTGGCGGGTCTCGTGGAGGGGTTCTATTCCCCGTCCGGGCTTCCTGCCGTGGCGAAATTCGCCTTCGGAGGCACGACCGCGCTCCTGCTCACGGCGTACTTCGGTTTCGCCGGCCGGGGTTCCGACGACGGCCGGCACGTGGAGATCAGAGCAGCCCCCGCTCCTTGATCTCGACGTACTTGTCCAGGGTGCGCACGAGCGCGTCGCCGGGCGGAGTGTCCACGACGAGGATCCCCGACTGGCGCATGACCTGAAGCGTCGTGGCGCGCGACTGCACGAGTTCCTCCGCGGCAGCGCGCTGAAAAACCGCGGCCTCATCCGCGGCGGGCTGCGTCGCGGCCGCTTCGAGCGCCGGGTTGCGGATGGCGACGGCCAGCGGGAGGTGCGCCCGCCCGATCCGGGCGAGCGAGGTCACGAGCGCCTTCGAGACGGCCTCGTCGATCACATCGCAGAAGAGGATGACGAGCGACCGCTTGCGGAACGTGCGGCTCAGGGTGGCGAGCGCGAGCGGGTAGTTCGGCTCGACGGACCGGGTTTCCACGCCGGCGAAGATCCGGGCCAGTGCGGCGGGATCGGATCGGCGGGGCGGCGACAGATGCCGGATCTCGTCGTCGAACACCACGGTCCCGACGCGATCCCCGAAGCTCCGCGCGCGGTTGGCGAGCATCATGCCCGCCGCCAGCGCGAAGTCCACTCGTTCCCGATCCTCGAGCCGCTCGCGCATATGGCGGCCCGCGTCGATCGCGAGGACGACGTTCTGGCTGCGTTCCGCCTCGTAGTTGCGGACGACGAAACGCTGGCGTTTCGCGGACGCCTTCCAGTCGACGATGCGGGGATCATCCCCCTCGGCGTAGTCGCGCAGGCTCTCGAACTCGCGGCCGTCGCCCCACTGCCGGCTGCGGCGCGAACCGGCCGTACGGAGGCCGCGCCGGAGCGCGTGGCCGCTGCGGTCGCGCAGCAGGCTTCGGATCCCGGGCTGCACCTGAAGCGCGTGCGCCGCGTCGACGGTGGAACGCCGCCAGGCGAGCCCCCATGGCGAGCGGGTCCGCAGGTGGATCGCACCCATTGCCAGAAACCCGCGCGTGCGCGGCCGCACCCTGTAGCCGGTGCGCACGACCGAAGCGGGCGGGATGTCCAGCGGCACGCCCGCCTCCCACGCTTCAGTCCCGTCGCGTCCGGGGAGGCGGCGGAGGGAGGGATCGAGGTCGTCCGTGAGACGGATGGAGAGCCGACGCTTCGTCGGGTTGACCAGCTCGGTCACGATCTCGGCGATCTCCCCGAGCGCCGCAATGCGCGGCGCCGTGCGGGAGGCCGACGGGAACCGCGTCCGCCGACCATCGATCCAGACCAGGAGGAGGATGGCGGCGTCCGCCGCGAGGGCGCCTGCCGCCGAGAACAGGAAGACGAACGAGGTCAGCCCCAGCAGCCACAGTGTCCGCCCGCTCGGAACCACGGCGATGCGGACTATCGGGGCGCCTCCAGCGTCTCGAGGAGCGCCCGCAGTTCGTCGTCGGAAGAACGTCCTTCGACCTCCGCCTCGGCGGTCAGCACGACGCGATGCCGAAGCACCGGGAACGAGAGCGACTTCACGTCGTCCGGCGTGACGAAGTCCCGGCCGTGCAGAAACGCCTCCGCCCTCGCGGCCTGGAAGAGGGCCACGCCCGCCCGGGGACTCGCCCCGAGGGCGAACGCCTGGTCGTACCGCGTCGCCCGCACGATCCCGGTCACGTAGCGCCGGACTCTCTCGTCCACATGGACGCCGCCCACCGCGTCGCGCGCCGCGAGCAGCGCCTCGCGCGTCAGCGGTTCGCCCATCGGATACGTTGCCTCGTCGTCCGCCCGGAACCCCGCCTCATGGCGGTCGAGGATCGCCCGCTCCGCCTCCTCCGGCGGATAGTCGATGACGATCTTCATCAGGAAGCGGTCGACCTGCGCTTCGGGGAGGGGATAGGTCCCCTCGTACTCGACCGGGTTCTGGGTCGCGAAGACCGTGAACGGCGCGGGCAGGGCGCGCGTGGCGCCGTCGACGGTGACCTGACGCTCCTCCATCGCCTCCAGCAGCGCCGCCTGGGTCTTGGGCGGCGCGCGGTTGATCTCGTCGGCGAGCAGGAGGTCGGTGAACACGGGACCGGGCCGGTAGCGGAAGTTCCGCTGCGTTTCGTCCAGCACGCTCACGCCGACGAGATCCGTGGGCATGAGATCGGGGGTGAACTGGACGCGGCCGAAGTCGAGCCCCAGCCCGCGGGCGAGGGCGCGGACGGAGAGCGTCTTGGCTGTCCCCGGTACGCCCTCGAGGAGCGCGTGGCCACGGGCGAGCAGGGTGATCATGAGCTGCCTGAGGACGGTCTCCTGGCCCAGGATGACCTTCTCGATGTCGCCCAGCAGGCGCAGCGCCGCGTCGTGCGTCGTCATGGCTCCGCCCTTCGTCCGAGGTGGTCGTCGATTCCGGCGGCGACCATCGTCAGGTCCACCGGATCGGCGCGCAAGCCGCGTCGGATTCGGGTCAGAGCGGGCTGCTCTCCCCGCCGGGCCTCCAGTTCACGGATCAGAGCCCGGGCTTCGGCGATGTCCCTCGGCGGAGGGCGCCGAGCGCCGCGGGCCAGCCGCGCCAGAAGGAGGAGGGCGGCCGTCCGCCGGGCCCGCGCCTTCTCGTAGAGGTCGCCGAGCGCGGAGACGTGTTCGAGCGGAGACCCTCGCTGGCGGTCCGGCGGAGCGACGGCCGTCGTCGGAGCGCCGAAGCGCAGCCCCGCGCACGCGAGCGCGAGGAACGCGGCCAGGAGGAGCTGGAGCAGCGTGCGCCCCTGGGCCGAGCCGAAGACGAAACCCGCCCAGCGCCTCGCCGTGCTCTCGTAGCCGCGGATGCCTTGGTGGAACTCGGCGAAAAAGACCGTGTCGGCGGGCGTCGTGTGGGTGAGTACGGCCCGCATGACGACGAGCGCCAGCGGGTCGTCGGCGACGCGGCCGTTCGAGAGCGGTTCGGCATCGCTGAGGACGATGACGTGCCCCTCCCCGAAGGGCATCAGGCCGGCGCCCGTCCACCTCGGGCCGTCATTTCTCCCGACGGTGAGCAGCGTTTGCACGGGAGGGGCGGACCGCGTGTCCTCGCCGAGTTCGCGGGACGTCATCCGGCGGAGCGCCCGGCGCGGAGCCGTTGGCGCCGGCAGGCTGTCGGTCAGTGGGTGGGCGGCCCACTTCGGCTGTTCCAGATCGCCCGGCCGGGGCACGCGGAACGCGATGCTCAGGGAGTCCATCAGCGGCGTAATCCTCAAGGCGCTGGAGATGGCCGGAAACAGCTGCGGCGAGTAGACGAGGGTACCCCCGCGGCGCACTCGCTCGAGAAGGGCGTGGACCTCGACCGGGCTCGGTACGACGGCGGGCGAGAGCAGCACGAGCGCCCCCGGGACCGGATCGGCGTCGGCCAGCGGCGTGAGCCGGGGCGCGGTCGGGCGGCCGAACCGTTCGAGCCCGCGGGCGAACGCGGCCACGCCGTCCGGCGTCGTGCGGAAGGAACTCCGCCGCACGTCGAGCGCCGTGCGGCCCGCCGGCCGGGCGAGATACGCGGCGAGCCCCGCCACGAGCGCGATCGCGCCGACCCAGGCGAATGTCCTGAACCTGCCGCCGCTCACGATGAACCGAACTCCTCGTTCGGCGCGGATGGCGGGCAACCGGCGTCCCGCGCCAGATCCTCCAGGGCGGCGTAGCCTGCGGACGTGGGCGTGTCCTGACCGAAGGAAAGTCCCTGGAAATGACGGATGAAGTGGCGGCCGGCGGCGGTTTCCATCTCGAGGGCGTAGTCCCCGGGCGTCTTCGACGGGTGGAACGCGACCGTGCCGTTCCCATCGAGAGTGAGGAGGAGCCCCTGGTAGAGCGCGCTGGCCGCAGGCCGGAACTCCCCCGCGCCGGCGCGCGTCCGGGCGAGGCCGAGCCACTCGCGCGCCGAGGTGGGTACGCCGTCGTCCTCCCGACCCTCGTCCCCCCTCTCCCGCGTCCCCTGCACCCACTGCGGCCCGTGACGCAGCGCTACCGTCCCCAGCCCGATGAGCGCGGCCAGGACGACGACGATGGCCAGCACTTCCATGAGGCCGCCGCCCTCGTCGAACAGGAAGCGGCGCAGCCAGTCCCACGCATCGGAAAGCGCGTTGGCGATCCATTCGAGGATCCGCTGTCGGGGCGGCAGGGGCGGAGAGAGGAAGTCCGGCTGGGCGAGGATCTCCCTTAGCGCGTCGGACATTTCCCCCGGCGAGGGCAGGGGTTCGGCGGCGGATGACGGCTCCTGCCCGGCCTGGAAGACAGCGGGACCGGGGAGTCGGGTCACGGTCCGTCCGTCGCCATCGTGGCCGCGGCCGTCTCCAGATCAGCGGCCTCCAGGCGCACTCGCCGATCGTGGTAGAGGAGGAACAGCGTGGCCACCGCGAACGGCGTGATCAGCGATCCGAACAGCAGATCGAGCGTATTCTGCAGCGCCATGACGCCCGCGCTGACGGTGCCCGCCGTTGCGGGCGACGTGAACATTTCGAGGCCTCCGAAGAGCGCGAAGATCCCGAAGGAGGGACCGTCGCGGATGATCAGCACGACGAGCATGATCCCGAGGATCCGGAGCCGGGCCCCCTTGCTGAGCTTCAGCGAGCGGCGTACCGCCTCCGCGGCGGTCCGACCCTCCATGAGCACGGCCGGAAAGATCGCGAACGAGGTCCAGAACCAGAGCCCCAGGACCGCGAGCGCGGCCGAGAGCCCCACGATTCCGAAGAAAACCGCCGCTACGACGGCGTTACCCGACGCGGCGATCCCGATCCCCCCCAGAACGATGACCGGGATCATGGCGAGCGCGCTTCCGAGGAAAACGATGAGCAGGGCGAGCAGGTGCCCTCCGGCGGCGCTGGGGAAGGGCCTGAGCACGCCCCTGTACGCGTTCTCCAGCGACGCCGAACGCCCCTCCAGCCGTGCGCAGATGGCAACGGCGACGGCCAGCGTCGCGATCCACGAAATGGCCGCCGCCGGCAGCAGGATCGCGAACTCGAGTCCGAGGTCGCCGAAGGCGGGGTTCCCCGAGGAATCGACGCCCGTGCTGGGCACCCCGACCGCGAGCCCCATGGCATAGCCGGGGAGAGAGCCGACGAGGGCGATCAGGAAGTAGAGTCCGAAGTCGCGCCGGTAGAACTGGATCGCACCGTCCAGTATCTCGCCGAATCCCAAGGGTCTCTGTGGTATCACGGGCTACTCCAGAATCCGGTCCTCGATGATGTGGGTGGCCGTCTCCCATTCGTCCAGCGGCGCGGACCACTCGCGGTCACGGATGCGGCGCAGGTAGGTGATCTGCGCCAGGTGGTAAAGATAGTGCTGGGCGATATGGAGGACGGTCGCCCCCAACCGCAAGGTCCTTTCTCCGTCCGGAGACGTACGCTCGGCCACGAGGTCCGCGTCGCTCTCGCAGGCGTGCACCTCGGCGATGATCTGTTCCTGGATCGTACGCATGCGCGCGGCGATCTCCTCCGCCGGCCCGGGGGCGTCTTCGTGGATCCCGGGCGTGATGCCCAGTTGCTTCAGGAACCAGACGTCCACGCGATACATGTGGCGGCAGATCTTCCCGATCCCGCGCATCCCGTCCGCGGGCTGCCAGTCGAGATCCTCCCGCGAGATCCCGTCGAGCACGGTGAACAGGGGTTTACGCGCGGCCTCGAAGACCTCGATGGTGTGGGCGATCCGAGTCCTCATCCTTACGGGTTTCCTTTCGGTTGCAGTGCCTCGGCGATGAACTCGACCGCGCGGGGGATGGCCCCGGCCAGGGAGAGGAAATCGTGCCCGCCTCCCTCGTAGATGAACGCCTCGAAGTCGGGGGCGGTGCGGCCGAGCGCCGCCATCGTTCGCATCAGCGACTCCGCTTGGCTCACAGGCACGACGAAATCGGCCGTGCCGTGATGCACCTGGACCGCGGGGAGATCGGACGCGAAGAGGACGGAGGAGCGACGCACGAGCTCGAGGCGTGCCTCGGAGGTGGACAGCGTGCCCCGGACCAGCGGCTGCACGACGGTGGAGTCGAGGTGGACGAGGCCGGTCAGGTCCCAGGGGCCGTCGAGCGCGGTCTTCCACGCGACAACCCTGATCCAGTCATCGAAAAAGTCCGTCGGCCCGAAGAACGCGACGATCCGTTCCACCCGCTCGTCCCGCGCGCCCGCGAGCAGGGCGACGCCGGCCCCCCGGCTCCCGCCGACGATATGGATGGCGTCCGGCCGGGCCTCCGGCGTCGTCTCGAACGCGACGTTGGCGAGCGCGAGCGCGTCGTCGACGTCGTAGTCCCAGTGACCCGACGGACCCTCCGACACCCAGCTCCGGCCCGCGTGGCGGAGAGGCTCGCTGCGGAATGAGGGAATCACGTAGACGAAGCGACGGCTCAGCTCTCCGAGGGCCAGCGTCACGATCTGGATGTCGTCGACCGAGACTCCGCTGTCACCCCCGTGAGTGTACATCAGCAGGGGCAGGGTCTCGGGCGCCGCGCCGTCCGGCACGATGATGGCGCCGAAGTGACGGGCGCCCGCCACGACGTGCGAGACGATTCGCAGCGTAGCGGTCGACTCGCCGAGTGCGAACTCCTCGGTCAGTTCGACCGAGATCTGCGCCGCCGAGACGTCGCGCCGCGCCCAGTCGGCTCGCACGGTCGCCACCTCCGACGCCGACACGGGTGCGAACAGCGCATCGAGTTCGGCATCGAGGTCGATCGCCTCGACGCGCACGGTGACGCCGGCCCGGCCAGCCGTAACCGCGAGGCGCTGGGGGCCGGGAGTGGCCCCGAGCGTCCACGTCGTCGTCGCCTCGCCGCCTGCGTCCGCGACGGTCGAAGCCGGATCCGTGCTTCCGTGGCCGGGCTCTGGCTGGAAGGTGACGGTGCTGCCACGGACCGGACGCCCCTCGGCGTCAAGAACCCGTACGGCGATGGTTTCGGCCGGGGGCCGCGCGGGAACTCCGCGCTGATCCGCGCCCGCAAGGACGACGATGGATGCCGGACCCGTCTCGGTGGGCGCGGCAGTATCGGCTTCTCCGCAAGCAGCGGCCATGACGGCCAGGAGGACGAGCCGCCGCGGATCGAGCCGTCGCCCCCGGTTCACTGCGGACCTCCGGGGGCGCTGGGGCATGCTTCGGGTGTGAGGCTGACGTGCGCCCGTCGGACCGGGGCTGGCCACGCGATTTCGACGAGTTCTCCCTGGTCGATTTCCTCGAAGCCACGTTCGGACCGGGCCAACGTCACGATCCGCGTGCGCGACTCGTGCGACTCGCCCCCGGACGCCCTGGCTTCGACCCTCATGGGGTGCGCGAGCGGCAGGCGGGTGACGACCCGGCTGTCCGCGGGAAGGCCGGCCGCGCTCCAGTCGAGCGTCGCTTCGATCCTGCCATCGCCGTGAATGTCGAGCGTCTTGTCGAGGCGGGGGAGACCCGGTTCGGACTCGAGGCGGAGACGGATCCGGCCGGACTCGGAGCCGGGCTCGAGACCCGGTACGCCGGCGAGCCGGAACGGGTGGGGCCGCCAATCCACGATGACGGACCATTCACCCGTTTCGGGGCCGGTGAGCGGTGCGAGGGCGGCCTCCTGCAGCAGGGCCAGAGCGACACGGTCCGGCGCGGGTGCGATTGGCGCTTCGGATTCGCGGTGGTGGACCGAGGCGATGCCATGGTTCCGGTTTCGCGCCCGAGGGGTCACGCCTCCGTCTCTCTCTCTCGTCACGGCGGATTCCGTTGGATCCCTGTGGTAGGCCTCGAGGCGGCGGGAGAGGACGTCGACGTAGTTCACGCCGTCCACGAAGACCGTGAGAATCTCGGTCGCGCCGCCGCGTGCGGGGCTGATCACGGCGGAACTCCGGGCCGAATGAATCCAGATCTCGTCATGGCCGTCCAGGTCGAAGTCGAGAATCTCGAACGCGATGTCTTCTTCCTCGCGCAGTTGCTGTTCGGCCGCGGCGAGTTCGCGCCAGACCGCCCGGCGCAGGTGGGGAAGGTAGACCCCGCCGAACACGCCGTGCCAATACGCGTCGTTGCACTGCGCCCGCGCGATGGCACGGCGGGCCCCGGCGGCGTCTCCGCGATCCCGGCAGATCGCGGAGAGTCGGAGCGCCGTCTTGTGCATGCGGTTCGACTCCGGGTAGCGGCGAAGGAAGCCCTTCCAGTGCCCGCCGCGGATCAGCGGGCCGGGATCGGCATCGCTGGGGGCGGCGCCCGAAGTCGTCGCGGTGAGCCGGGCGAGGCGTCGAGCGGCGTGGTGGGGGAGCGTCCATTCCTCCATCTCTCGGTACGCGCCCGTTGCGGGGTAGACGAGCCCGCGGCTCGGACCGGCAGTCGCGTCGCTGGTTGTGACCAGCTCCAGTTCGCCCCGCCCGCGCGCCGCGCCCAGCGCATCGAGGAACGCTTCCAGCCAGCCGTCGCCGTAGACCCATTCGCGGGTGTCCGGCCACCCTCCGAACTTCTCGCCGTCGTCTCCGAGCACGATCTGGCGCTGCCCGGCCCGCCCCCGCCTGGCGATGAACTGCTCGATCTCCTCCACGGGCCGGAACGGGATCAGGTATCGGAGCCGCTCGTCGATCGGAAGGAGGCGGAGCCGCTCCCCGCCGCTCTCCGTCGTGAAGACGCCGTCCAGTTCCTCGCGCTCGAGTCCGCAGGCGAGGAAGTGACGGTCGTCGAGGAGGGTGTATTCGACGCCCGCCCGCGCCAGATCGGCGGCGAGATCGGGTTCCCACACGCGCTCCGTGAGCCAGAGGCCCGGGGCCTCCACCCCGAACCGGCGGCGGAGATCCGCCCGCATCCACTCGACCTGTTCCACGCGGTCCGCCGTGGAGAGCGCCGCGAGGATGGGCTCGTAGCGTCCGGAGGATAGGAACTCGATGTGGCCTTCCGCCGCCCGCTCCCCGAGGTCATCGAGGAAGTCCGGGGCGTGGCGCTCGATCCAGTCGAGGAGGGGACCGGAGAGGTGAAGCGAGATGGGGTAGGCGCCGTGCCGGTGGATCGCGTCGAGGAGAGGCCGGTACACGCCGGTCAGGTGATCCTCGAACACATGGTCGAAGTTCCCGACCGGCTGGTGAAGGTGAATCGCGAACGCGAAGCGGAGCGGGCTTCGGCTCACGCGTCCCCCGGGACGGGGCTGCCGGCGTCCGATTCGAACTCGCGCGCGTACACGACGGCGGCGTTCCCGACGTCGGCGTCGTTGGCCGGGGCCTTCGCGAGGTCCGCGACGAGGGCAGCCTCCAGAGCCTGCGCGCGTTCCGGCGCGAGCCGACGCAGGCGGTCGAGAGCGTGCGCGGCGTAGCCGAGCACCTGCTTCGCCTCGAGGCCCGCGATATCGTCGAAGAACCAGGCGCAGGACGTGAACATCGCCGCCCGGTCGCGGGCGACCTCGAGCAGCGCCAGCGCTTCGTCCCGGCGTTCTCCGCCGCCAGTTCCCGCGCCGGCGGCTCGCGCGGCGAAGTCCTCCAGCCCCGGCGGCGCGCCCAGAACTTCGCCAAGTGTCTCCATGGCCCGATCCGGGTCCGGCAACCGGCCCGGCGCCAACTCCACGTACGCCTCATCGAGTCCGGCCGCGAGCGACTGAAGCGCCTCGCGGAGCGGCCCCCGCCAGCGCTGTTGCAAGTCGAGGTGAGGCGCCATCCGGCAACCGCACTCACCGCGCCAGCGCTCCACCCCGTGCGCACAACTCCAGGAGGTGGGCTCCTGCAGGGTCACGGGCGGAACTTCACCGGCGGCGCCGAGCGCCGCGGCGAAGTTCCCGATATTCACTTCTCCGCTCTCGCCGGCCCGCGAGATCACCCGCATGAGCGTGCGGTCGGCGCCCCGATGGTGGTGCCCGAACGTCTCGCCATCCGTCGCCAGCGCGACGAAGGGAGTCTCACGGCCCGCAGCCGACCGCAGCGCCTCGAACCACGCGTCACTACCGTCGAGCAGCGCCCCGAACGCCACGCCGTGCGACAGTCCGCCGTCGTAGATGAAGACCGCGATCTCGCGGCCACCGGCGAGGCGGACCCGCCCAACGCATCCGGCCGGAACCTCCGCGACCTGGTGCGGAGCCAGGACCGTGAAGACCACCCCCTGCGCCGCCAGCACGTCGAGGGTCTCCATGTCGACGGCCGTCTCGGGGAGCCACATGCCCTCGGCGCACCGCCCGAAGCGCCGCTCGAAGTCCCGCAGCCCCCAGCGCACCTCCGTCTCCTTCTCGCGGCGGGAGGCGAGCGGCAGGATGATGTGGTGGTAGGGCTGCGCGATCGCGTTGCCGTGCCCCAGCCGCGCACGGCTCGCCCGGTCTCCGCGGACGAAGCCCTCGTGAACATCCGGGCGTTCCCCCTCGAGCCAGCGCGCGAGCGTCGGGCCGAGGTCGAAGCTCAGCCAGTCGAACGCCCCCGCCCGCGCCAGGGGCTCGTAACATTCCGCGGCGATCCGTTCGTTCCAGTTCTCGAACGGGGCCGCGCTCGGCTCGCGACGGACCCGGCCTGTCCACGGGTCCTCCCGCGGCGGCTGGTAGAAATGGCCGTGAAGGACCACCGTGGCGCGATCCACGGCCGACGAGAAGTTCAGTCGCCCGGAGCGTGCGCGGCCAACGCCCGCCGGTACACGTCCAGATAGCGGCCCGCGCTGGTCGCCCAGCCGAAATCGCGGGTCATCGCCTGGACCACGTGCTCGTTCCACGCCTCCGGACCCCCAGCGTACAGCGTGGCGGCCCGCCCGAGCGCGACCTCGAGGTCTTCCGATGTGTACCCGTCGAACAGGAAGCCCGTGACCTGATCCTCGATCGTGTCGGCCAGCCCCCCGACGCGCCGGGCGACCGGGAGCACGCCGTAAAGCTGCGCCCGCATCTGCGTAAGGCCGCAGGGTTCGTAGAGCGACGGCATCAGGAGGAGGTCGATTCCCGCCAGGAGGCGGTGCTCCTTGGGTTCGGCGAACTCGGTGTCCACGGCGATCCGGTCGGGATGCCGCCCGGCCAACTCGCGCAGCGCCGTTTCGTACCGTTCCTCGCCCTGGCCGAGAAAGATGAACTGCCCTTCGGCCCGCTCCAGCGGCCCGCCGTCGATGAGGAGGTCCAGCCCCTTCTGCCCGACGAGCCGCGCGGTCATCCCGTACAGCGGTTCGCGCGGCGCTTCGGTCAGCGAGTACTCCTGTTGCAGCGCCCGCTTGCACACGGCTTTCCCGGCCAGATCCGTGCTCGAGAACGTGGCGGCGATCTCATCGTCCGTCTCGGGATCCCAGACTTCCAGGTCGACTCCGTTCAGGATTCCGAGGAAACGGTCGCCCATCTCGATGAACGAGCCGTGGAGCCCGAACCCGCCGGTGGCGGTGCGAAGCTCGTGCGCATGCGTGGGACTCACGGTGGTCGCGTAGTCCGCGAATACGAGCCCCCCCTTGAGCAGGTTCACGTGGCCGTAGAATTCCATGAGCCGCCAGTGAAACAGTTCGCGCGGAAGCCCGATCTCCTCGAGCACTTCAGGCCCCTGAAGTCCCTGGTAGCCGGCGTTGTGAATGGAAAGGACGGCCGCCATGCGGTCGTGCGCCTCGCGTCCCGCGAACCGCGTTCGCAGGAAGACGGGGGCGAGGGCCGCATGCCAGTCGTGCGCGTGGACGACGACGGGCACGTTGGCGAGTTCCGGCAGAATCCGGAGCGCCGCGAGGTTGTAGAGCGCGAAGCGCAACGGGTTGTCCCCGTAGTCGGACCCGCCTTCCCCGTAGATCCCGTCCCGGTCGAAGCACCCGGGATGATCGACGAAAAGCACGCGCGGGTTCCGGCGCGGGCCGGGATGCTGGAGAATCCGGACTTCCTCCACGCGACGTCCCACGCGCACCCGGAAGCTGTCCGCAATCGGCTCCAGGTCGGGAAAGGCCTCGCGCACCGATCGGTAGAGCGGCATGAAGACCGTGACGGGCGTGCCCTGGGCGGCCTGGAAGGTCGCGATGCCGCGCACCGCCTCCGCGAGGCCGCCGGTGCGGGCGTACGGCCAGTACTCGGCGACGAGATGCACGACGGCAAGTTCCTCCGGGGGCTTGATCCCGGCCGGCGGTCGTGTCGGCGCTGGCTTGGCGATTGCAGGCATGCGGCTCATACTTCGTCGCGAGGTGGCGAACGGTGTGGCTGCAAGGGACCGCGCCCGGTCCGGGAGGGACACGCAGCGCAGAGGTGGCAGATCGAACACAAAAAAACTAGCGGCCCGCCCGGACCTCTCCAAACCCCGGGGCGCGATCCTTCGTTCCCGCTTGAGGCTTCCGACTTCGAGGCGTTCCACGCGGGACGGGAGTTCGCGCTCCACGGCCTCCTCGGTGCGCACCCGTGCGAGCGCGGCGGGGACGCGGGTACACGGTTCGCCGTATGGGCTCCGCGCGCCCGCGGCGTCAGCGTCGTGGGCTCGTTCAACGCGTGGGACGGAGTGACGCATCCCATGTCCCCGGTGGGCGACGCTGGCGTGTGGGAACGCTTCCTCCCCGGCGTCGGCCCCGGCGACCTGTACAAGTTTCGGGTGCGTCCCGGGGCGGATGGCGCGCCGGGCGGACTCTCCCACGCGGTGGACAAGGCCGATCCGCTCGGACGCGCCGCCGAAGTCAGGCCTGGCACCGCGTCACGCGTCGTGTCGGCCGCTCCGCATGACTGGACGGATGCCCCGTGGGTCGAGACTCGCCCGGCACGCGCGGCTCCCGAAGTTCCCATCTCCATCTACGAGGTCCATCCCGGTTCCTGGCGCCGGAACGCGGACGGCTCGTGGCTCGGGTATCGCGCGCTCGCGCGAGAGCTGCTGCCCTATGCCGCCGACCTCGGGTTCTCGCACGTTGAACTCCTCCCTGTCATGGAACATCCGTATGACGGAAGCTGGGGGTATCAGACGGTCGGGTACTTCGCCCCCACCTCCCGCTACGGATCTCCGGAAGACTTCGCGCATTTCGTGGATGAGGCGCATCGCCTGGGGCTCGGCGTCGTGCTCGACTGGGTGCCGGGCCACTTCGGCCCCGATCTCCACGGCCTGCGGACGTTCGACGGCGCGCCCCTCTACGAGGCGGGGGAGGAATCGCGGGCCCTTCATCCGGACTGGGGCACGCTCGCCTTCGATTTCGGCCGGCCGGAGGTCGTCTCCTTCCTCCTCTCGAGCGCGCGCTACTGGATCGAGCACTACCACGTGGACGGCCTGCGCGTCGATGCCGTGGCGTCGATGCTCCACCTCGACTATTCCCGTGACGAGGGAGAGTGGGAGCCGAACGAACTCGGGGGACGGGAGAACCTCGGCGCGATCGCCTTCCTCAAGCGGCTTTCGGAGATGGTCCACGGCGACTTTCCGGGGGTCCTCCTGTTCGCGGAGGAGAGCAGTGCGTGGCCCGGCGTGACGACGCCCGTGGCTGAGGGCGGGCTCGGCTTCGACTTCAAGTGGAACATGGGGTGGATGAACGACACGCTCCGGGTGCTGGCCGCTCCGCCCGAGCGGCGGCCGCGCCTCCACCGGCGCCTCACGTTCTCGCTCCACTATGCGCACATGGAGCGGCATCTTCTTCCCCTGTCGCATGATGAAGTCGTTCACCTCAAGCGTTCTCTCGTAGAGAAGATGCCGGGGACAGACGAGGAGAAGTTCGCCGGCCTGCGGCTCCTCCTCGGCTACATGTGGACGCACCCCGGAGCCAAGCTCCTCTTCATGGGAGGCGAGATCGGCGAGCGGCGGGAGTGGAACGAGGATCGTGCGCTCGATTGGAGTCTTCCGGATGCGGCGGCGAACCCGGCGCACCGCGGGCTCCGGCGCTGGGTGCGCGCGCTGAACCGTCTCTACGCCAGCGAGCCCGCCCTGCACGCCCTCGATCACGCCCCGGAAGGGTTCGAGTGGCTGGATGTGCACGACGCGCAGCGCAGCGTGCTAAGCTACATGCGGTGGCGGCCGGGGTGGGAGGGGGGCGTCATCGTGGTGGGGAATTTCTCCGCCACCGCGTGGCCGGGGTATCGGGTCGCCCTGCCCGAAGCCGGGCCGTACCGCGTCCTGTTGGACAGCGGCGACCCGGAGTTCGGGGGGAGCGGGTGCACCGCGCTTCCGGCCCGCGCGGAGGAGGTTCCCCGCCACGGGCGTCCCGCCTCGCTCGCGGTCGATCTCCCGCCGCTGGGTTTCCTCGTGCTCCAGCGCTCGGAAGCGACGGAGGAGTCGGACCCGGGCAGCTAGGCCGCGTAGAGTTGCAGCCGCGTCGCGAACTCGCCGGCGATCGTCTCCAGCGCGTCCAGGTCCGGGTGGCGGAGGAAGATCATCCCGTCGGAAACGAGCGTGGCCTGCCAGTTCCGCCGTGGCGACCCGACGGGGAGCAGATCCAGGCTGCACACCCGCTCGCCGTACTCCTGCAGCAGGGGGCCGAGTCCCTCGATGCGCTGGATCCGGCCCTGTCCGCGGGCCCGCTTCACGATCCAGCAGGCGTTGTACTTCCGTTCCACCGGCTGCGACCACGTCGCGTGCACGACGCCTTCGGCCCAGCCGCGATAGGTGTCGATGTCGCTCGCGAAGTTGATGAGGTCGACCGTCCGCACGCCGGGAGGCCGCGCGGCGATTTCGCCGAACACCGCCTCCCCGTCCGCCGTCCGGTACCACTCCATGTGCGTGTAGCCCGTCTCGAACCCGAGCGCGGCGAGCACGGCGAACCCCATCTCCCGTCCGGGGGCGAGGTCCTCCGCCTCCACGTCGCGCAGCGCGTACGTGATGGGGCTGAGCCACTCGTGGGTCTTCGACTCGAGCGCGCGGGGCCAGTAGCGGCAGATGTTGTAGTGCGCGACGACGCCTCCCACCGTGACCGTGTCGAAGGTCATGTCCTCGCCCTCGATGAACTCCTCGACCGTGACCTGGGGGACGTGCCGGAGGGCGGGAAGGACCCGCTCCAGATCCCGCGCCGAATCGACCCGGTGGGTGTCGGCCGAGCCGGCGCCGGCGACGGGCTTTACGATGAGCGGGAAGCCGACGCGCTCCGCGACCTCGCGGCATTCGGCGCTGCTCGTGGCCCGCCCGTGTCGGGGCGTCCGGATCCCGGCGCCGTCGAGGACGTCCTTCATCACTTCCTTGTCGCGGAAGGGCAGCGTCTGCTCGACGGTCGGCCCCGGGAGTTCCAGCATCTCCCGCAGCCGCGCGGCGAGGATCATGAAGGGTTCCCACAGACACTCCACGCGGTCGATCCGGGTCTTCGCGGCAAACGCGGCGACCTGCCGCATCACGTCCGCTTCATCCGCCAGCGATCTCACCTGCAGGTGGTCGGACAGGCTCGTCCGGGCGACCTCGGGCAGCGCAGCCGCAGGCTGATCGCCGAGGCCGATGACCGTGGCGCCCACTTCCGCGAGCCCGCGCGTGAAATACGTCATCTCGGCCGGGTAGCCCGGCGAAATCATCAATACGTTCATGGTTCCGTTGAGTTGTTCCGTTACGTGGCGAGTTCCACCCGTACGCGGGTGATGATCCGCCCCAGCGCCTCCTCGACGACCTCGGTGCGCGTATGGCGGACGATGATGTAGCCCTCTCCCTCGTAGGACGCGCTCTGCGCCTGTCCCGCGCGGGGGAGGCGCCACTCGACGCAGAGGGGCCCGAGGTCGTTCGCGATCTCCTCGATGCCGGCCACCCGTCGCACGGAGCCCCGGCCCTGCCCCCGGAGATAGGCAGCGCCGGCCGCGTAGGGGCGTGGCGGCGGATCGAATTCGTCGAAGACCAGGAGGTGGGCCCAGGCGCGGTAGAGGTCGAAGTCGTGCGCCTGCGAGATCAGCGTCACGAACTGGGCGCCCGGCGGCCGGGCCCCGACTTCGGAGACCGCCACCGAACCGTCGGGGCGCCGGAACCACTCCATGTGGCTCAGCCCCGTCTCCATCCCGAGCGCATCGAGCGCGGGGCCGGCGACGCGCCGGATCTCCTCGTACCGGGGCGAATCGACCTCGCGCGGGAGGAGGACGCACCACTGGATCCACGGCTCGCGCAGCACCTCGAGCGGCGAAGGCAGGTAGTGGTTGATCGAATGCCAGACGACGCGTCCCCCGACCGAGACCGCGTCGAAGGAGTGTTCCTCACCCACGACGAACTCCTCGACGAGCGTCGGCCGTTCGGCGCTCGGCCGCGACATCGCGAGTGCCGTGCGCAACTGGGCCGGCGTTTCGACGCGGAACGTGCCGCGGGCGCCGGAACCGGCCGGCGGCTTCACGATGAGCGGGAAGCCCGTCGCCTCCGAGAAGGCCGTCGCCTCGTCACCGTCCCGGACCAGGGCGTGCCGGGCGCAGGGCAGACCGTGCGCTCGGAGCACGTCCTTCATGCGGGACTTGTCGCGGAAGTTGTCCGCGGCTCCCGCGCCCATCCCCGGGATGCCGAGCGCATCACGCAGTTCCCCGAGCGGCACCTGAAGCTCCTCGAGCGCGCCCAGCAGACGGTCGATCCCCCCGAGCTCGGTGGAGAGCCTCCGCAGCCCGATGTGGATGCCCTCCGCCGACAGCGCGTCCTCGACCCGCACGTGCGCCGCGATGCTCCGCCGCAGGGAGGCGGGCGTTCGCTCGAGCGGTTCCTGCGTCACGACCCCGAGGCGCACGCCGGCGAGCCCCGCGGCGGCCTCCAGAAAGCGCAGCGTGGTAGGGAGATAGAACGGGGCGACGAATGCGACGTTCGGCATGGATCTTCCAGGTTGCCGCGGCGGGCCGGACGGCCGCCGCCGGACGGGCTGGCGTTCGAGCGCAGGGACTGTACTATGTCGGGCCCCCAAAGTGAAGTTTTTCCCACGAGTCGCTGGCGAAGTAATGCACGTCGTATTCGTCGAACCCCTGTTTCCCGGAAACCAGAAGGACTTCGTGCGCGGTCTGCACGAAGTCGGCGCCGACGTGTCCGCGGTGGGCGAAGCCCCGCTCGAGGCGCTCGGCTCCGACCTGCACGGGTGGCTCACCTGCTACGAGCAGGTCGGCTCCGTGTGCGACGAGGGCGCGCTCGCCCACGCGGTTCATGAGATCCACCGGCGGCGGCCCGTGGATCGCCTCGAGGCGACGGTCGAAGCGCACATCCTCCCGGTCGCCCGCGTGCGGGAAGCCGCTGGACTGGCCGGGACGTCGGTGAGGACCGCGCACCTTTGCCGCGACAAGCCGGCGATGAAGGACGCCCTTCGCGCCGCCGGGATCGCGACGGCGCAGTCGATGGGGGGAGGCGATGCGGAGGAGATCGCGGGTTTCGGCCGGAGGGTCGGTTATCCGCTCATCGTCAAGCCTCGCGCCGGGGCCGGCGCCTCGGGCACGTACCGCGTAGACGATGAGGCGCAACTCGCGGCGCTGCTTCCGCGCCTCGGCGTCGGGCACGGAGCCGAGGTCGCCGTCGAGGAGTTCGTGGACGGACACGAGGCCTTCTACGACACGCTGACGGTGGGCGGCGCGGTGGTCCACGATTTCATGACCCACTACTACCCGAACGTGCTCGAGGCCATGCGGACGCGGGAGGTGTCGCCCCAGTTCATCGCGACGAACCGGATCGACACCGCCGACGCCTACGCGGAAGTCCGGGAACTCGGACGGCGGGTCATCGCTGCGCTCGAGATCGAGACCTCCGCCACCCACATGGAATGGTTCTTCGGCGAGAAGGGACTCAAGTTCTCCGAGATCGGCTGCCGCCCGCCCGGCGTGAGGGCCTGGGACCTGTACGGCGCGGCGAACGAGATGGATGTGTACCGCGAGTGGGCGGCCTGCATCGTGCACGGCCGAAAGCTGCAGGACGCATCGCGCCGGTACTCCGCCGGGATCGTGACGCTGCGGCCCGACAACGATGGACGGATCGCGGGGTATGAGGGTCTGGATAAGGTGGAAGCCCGCTTCGGGGAGTGGATCATCGACACGCACCTGCCGCCGCCCGGTACGCCCACCCAGCCGGTGGAAGCCGGATACATGGCGAACGCCTGGCTCCGGCTGCGGCACCCGGACTACGACGAACTGCGTCGAATGCTCGACGCGGTCGGACGCTGGGTGAGAGTGCGCGCCGCATGAGGGTGTCGAGGAGGCATCGGGCCGCCGCCGACGCCGGATCCCGGTCGCCGCTCGTCCTTCTGGGTCCGCGCGGGGGCGGCCTCGCGCTCCGGGACGTGGTGCGGGAACTGGAGGCCGGGGGCGCGTTGTCGCCGGGCGCGCGCATCGCGGCCATCACGGCCGGGTGGCGGGACCGGGAGGCGAACGAAGGACTCATCGATCCCCGCCTCGCGGACCGCATCGTGGATCTCGAACTCTACCGGCGCTCCGACCGGATCGCCGAGGCGGACACGGAACTCGCGCGGGCGCACCGCGAGACACGGGATCGGCTGAAGGCCCTGCGACGCGCCTACAACCTGCGCCTCCACGGTCTCATCGAGGCACACCGGCGGCTGGCCGAACTGCGGGCGGACGCGTCGGTACTCGAGACCGAGCGCGGCGAAGCCCTCGAGGCCATTCGGCACCTGGATGCGCGACACCTGGACCGCGTGACCGAGATCCGGTCGGAGTTCGAGCGCCGCACGGCCCTCCCGGAGCGCGACGCGGTGCGGTCGCAACGGCGCGAGGTGGCCGCGCGGCTCGGGGGCACCGAGGCGATCGTGTTGGAGGGCGGGCACGTCGGGAACCTGCTGAGCCGCCTGCGCCTGTTCGGGGGACGGAAGCTCCTCGACGGACGCCCCGTGATCGGCCGGTCGGCCGGCGCCATGGTGCTGACGGAGCGCGTCGTGCTCTTTCACGATCGTCCGCCGTGGGGCGAGGGCCATCCCGAGGTCTTCGACGCGGGGCTCGGGATCGCCGAAGGGCTCGTCGCCCTGCCGCACGCTTCCGCGCGCCTCGCGCTGGACGATCGGACGCGGGGAGCGCGGCTCGCGGCCCGCTTCTCTCCCGACTCCTGCGTCCTCCTCGACCCCGGCCATCGAATCGATCGGGCCGGCGACGGCTGGAGCGGCGGCGAAAGTCTCGAGCGCCTCGACGCGGCGGGCCGGCGCGTCCCCTTCCGTACGGCGGCGTAGTCCGGCCATGCGGTTCGACCCCCACGCCCGGGTCCGGCGGCAAGACGAGTCCATGCCGCGTTCGTCCGCGATCGCGGCGCTCGAGAAGCGGCTCGCGTCCGGTTCCGGCGGGGTGGATTCAGTGGACGCGTTTCTCGATGCGAACGAGTTCCCGCTCGCCGAGCCTCCCCTCTACACCTTCGTGTATCGGGGCCACGCCGACGCCGTCCGGCTTCGACACTGGGTGCACGGACTCCAGACCTCGGCGCCCTTCCGCCGCCTGGAGGGAACGGACCTCTGGTGCTACACGCTCGAACTCCCCGACGAGTCACGGGTGGAGTACAAGATCGAAGTGGTCGCCCGTGGCCGCGTGGAGTGGATCGAGGACCCTCTGAACCCCCAGCGCGCCCGCGATCCGTTCGGCGCGAACTCCGTCGTGCAGGCGCGGGGCTACGAGATCCCCGACTGGGCTCGCGAGAGCGGGGAGGTCCGGCGCGGCGAGATGGACGAACTGGCGGTCGAGAGCGAGACGTTCGGGTCCGCGCGGCACGTGACCGTGTACCGTCCGGCGGAGTTCCGCGCCAACCGGCGCTACCCGCTGCTCATCGTGCACGACGGTGGGGACTACGTCGAGTACGCCGGCCTGAGGCAGGTGCTCGACCAACTGATCGATCGCTTCGAAATCCCCCGGATGATCGTCGCGCTCACGCATCCGGGCGACCGGATGTCGGAATACTCGGCGGATCCGGCGCACGCGCGGTTCGTCGCCGAGGAGCTGCTTCCGCGCCTCGAAAGCGACTATCCGCTCCTCCCGGACCCCGGGTCGCGCGGCCTCATGGGCGCGAGTCTGGGCGCCGTCGCCTCCTTCCACGCCGCGCTCGAACACCCCGGCCGCTTCGGCCGCATGCTGCTGCAGTCGGGCTCTTTTCTGTTCACGGACATCGGCGCCAACGAGAGCGGACCCGTTTTCGACCGCATCGTCGACATGATGAACGCGTACCGGGAGGCTCCGACCGCCATCGCCGAGAAGGCGTTCGTTTCGGTGGGCGTCTACGAACCGCTCGTCTCGGAGAATCGCGCCCTGATCCCCGCCCTCCGTCGCGGCGGCACGGACGTGCGCTTCGTCGAGTCGCGCGACGGCCACAACTGGGAGAACTGGCGCGACCGCCTGCGCGAGGGGCTGTCGTGGCTCTTCCCGGGTCCGCTCTGGATGGTCTACGAATGACGGTCGCCGAGGCGTCCTCGGGCGAGGTCACGCGCCGCATCGGCCTCTCGCTCGGCGCGGACCTCTGCTGGCCCGTTGCCTACCGCGCGATCCTCGAACGACTGGATCCCCGAATCCCCTCGTCCGGCGGCACGATCCGGTTCCATCTCGAGGATGTCACGATCGAGCCCTTCGACCTGCAGCAGAAAGGGAAGTACGACGTCGTCATCGACCGCCTCACGCACTGGTATTTTCCGACGCGGGAGTGGATCAAGAAGTCCGTGATCATGGACGGGCTCTACGTGTTCAACAATCCGTGGAGCGTCCAGTCGATGGAGAAGCACTCCAGCTACTGCGCGATGATGAGGCTGGGTCTCCCGGTTCCGCGCACGTGGCTCATCCCGCCCAAGTCCTACGACCCGCAGGACGATCTGGCGGTCACGCTGAAGCGCTACGCGCGGCTCTTCGACCTTCCCTCCGTGGCGCGCGATCTGGGCTATCCCGTGTTCATGAAGCCGTACGACGGCGGCGGCTGGCGCGGCGTGTCGCGGATCGACGACGATGATGCGCTCGGCGCCGCCTACGACGAGAGCGGCAAGTTCGTGATGCACCTCCAGCAGGGGGTGGAGCACGACCGTTTCGTCCGCTGCATCGGGCTGGGGCCCCAGACGCGTGCCGTCCTCTACGACCCCGGCGCCCCCGCGCACGACCGTTACACCGTCGAACGCGACCGCCTGGAGCCGGCCGATGCCGCCGCGATCCGGGACACGACGCTCACGATCAACGCGTTCTTCGGGTGGGACTTCAACTCGTGCGAGGTGTTGCGCAGCGGCGTCCGGTGGATGCCGATCGATTTCGCGAACCCCTGTCCGGATTCGCAGGTCACGTCGCTCCACTACCACTTCCCGTGGCTCATCAAGGCGAATCTCCGCTGGTCCCTCTTCTGCGCGGCGACTCGGCGCAGGATGCGCATCAACCTCGACTGGCAGCCGTTCTTCGATGCGTGCCATCCCGGGATGTCGGTGGGCGAGAGGGTTCGAGCCTGCGCCGAGATCGCGGAGGCCAGGTTCGAGACCGACCGCTTCGTGGAGTTCTGCGAGACGCATCTCGCGGAACTGGACGAAGTGGCCGACGAGTTCTTCGGCAGCGAGTCGGCCCACGACGCGGTGCGCGCGAAGGTGGCCTCGCTCTACCCCGATCACGAGGTCGAGGAGTTCACCGCCCTCTTCTTCGACCGCATACAGGCGGCCCGCCGGGAGGAACCCCCTGGCGCCGTGCAGATTCTCGCCTCATGAAACTCAACACCAGCTGGTGGTCGCATCGTCTCGACCAGGAGGTCAACGTCGCGCGCTGGGGCGAAGTCGGCGTGCCCTTCCTCATGTTCCCCACCGCCGGGGGGGATGCGGAGGAGATCGAGCGCTTCCTCGTCATCGACACGGTGGCGGACTATCTGACGGACGGCCGGATCAAGGTCTATTCGTGCGACAGCGTGGCGGGCCGCGTCATGCTCGGACGGGAGGGCACTCCCGAACACCGCATGGCGGTCCTGAACCGGTTTCAGGAGTTCGTCTACCGCGAGTTCCTCCCCATGATCCGGGAGGACTGCAACGACCCCGGGATCGAGGTCATCGTGGCGGGCTCCTCCATCGGAGCGTTCAACGCCCTCGCCATGCTGTGCCGGTTTCCCGATGCCTTCTCGCACGCCGTGTGCATGAGCGGCACGTACGATCTCCAGCGCTTTCTGAAACACGACACCGGGGTCGAAGCGAAGGCGACGGAAGACTTCCACCGCGCCTCGCCCGTGCACCATCTGCCGCAGCTCACGGGCGATACGCTCGACCGGCTGCGTCAGCGTTTCGTCCTCCTGGCTTCGGGGCGCGGGCGGGCAGAGGACATCGGAGAGTCCTGGCGCGCGGCTTCGCTCCTGGGGCGGAAGGGCGTGCCGAACCGGATGGACGACTGGGGCGAGGAGTGGCACCACGACTGGCCCACGTGGCGCAACATGCTCCTCCGCTACCTCGACGAGCTGCTCCCGGCTCCCTAGCCTCCGCTGCGTCGGGGTCAGTCGCCGCCGCGCAGCGACGGGACGTAGAAGTCCCGCGCGTAATCTCGCACCATGCGGCCCGCCGTGAAGCGCGCGCCGGCCACCTCGATCGCGCGCCGCGCATGGGCGACCCAGCCCGCCGGAGCGTCATCCGCGGACCCTGCCCCGGGCCGCTCGTAGTAGAGGGGGATGATGTCCTCCTCCAGGAGCCGGAAGAGGTGCTCGGCGTCGTGCTCATCCACTTCCTCCTCGCTCGCGTCGGCGGGCGCGGGCGGGATGATCCACCCGTTATCTCCCTCGAACCCCTCCTCCCACCAGCCGTCCGCGGTCGCGAGTTGGGGAACGCCGTTCAGGGCGGCCTTCATTCCGCTCGTCCCGCTCGCTTCCAGCGGGATCCGGGGGAGGTTGAGCCACAGATCGACGCCCTCGACGAGACCATGCGCCGCATGGAGTCCGTAGTTCTCGAGGAAGGCGACCCTCCCCTCGAACTCCGGATCTCGGGTATGCTCGTACACGCGCTGTAGGATGCGCTTGCCGTCGTCGTCCCGCGGATGCGCCTTCCCGGCAAAGATCAGTTGCACGGGACGGGCGGTGTCCGAGAGAAGCGCGAGGAGGCGGTCGCGGTCGCGGAAGATGAGGTCCGCGCGCTTGTAGGTGGCGAAGCGCCGCGCGAATCCGATCGTGAGCGGCCCGGGGCTCATGAGCGTGCCGGCTCCGGCGAGGTGCGCCGACTCCGGCCAGTGGCCGGGCCACCTGCGCCTGGCCTCGTCCCGCATGAGATCGAGGAGCCGGAGTTTCAGCCGCTGTCGCACCCGCCACAGCGCCTCCGCGGGAACGTCGCGCACCGCGCGCCACATGGCTTCGTCGCCCGGCCAGTGCCGCCACTCGCCGGGCAGCCACTCGTCCAGGAGGTCGGCGATGTCGTCGCTCATCCACGTGGCGAGGTGGACCCCGTTCGTCACGTGCCGGATCGGGACCTCTCCGGCCGCCCGGTCCTCCCAGAGGCCGCGCCAGATCTCCCGGCTCACCCGACCGTGCCGGGCGGAAACGCCGTTGACTCGCCGCGACAGCCGGATCGCCGCCGCCGTCATGTGGAACCGGTCCTGCGCCTCGTCGTCCGGATGGAGACCGAGTCCCAGCAACTCGTCGCGGTGAGGAATCTCTTCCCAGAACGTCTCGCCGATCCATTCGCGCATCTGCGCGTGGGAGAACACGTCGTGGCCCGCCGAGACGGGCGTATGCGTGGTGAAGACGGTCGACGCGCGGACCCGGGACACCGCGTCCTCGAAGGACCGGCCGTCCCGCATCAGCCGACGCACACGTTCCACCATCATGAACGCCGCGTGGCCCTCGTTCGCGTGCCATGCCCCGGGCTCGATCCCGAGCGCGGCGAGCACGCGCACGCCGCCGACGCCGAGGATGGCCTCCTGCCGCAGCCGGTGGTCCGCGCCGCCCGCGTACAACTGGTGGGAGAGCCCCCGGTCCGCGGGATCGTTCTCCTCGAGGTCCGTGTCGAGGAGGTACAGCGAGACGCGACCGACGCGAAGCCTCCAGACCCCGATACGGATGCGGCGCCCGCCGCCGCGGATCGAAGCGAGCCACGGGACGCCATCCGTGCCCCGCAGCCGCTCCAGCGGCGTCAGGTCGGGGTCGAGCGGGTCGTCCGCATCTTCCTGCCAGCCGTCCGGTCCAAGCGTCTGGTCGAAGTAGCCGTGCGCGTACATCAGCCCGACGCCGACGAGGGGGACTCCCAGTTCCGACGCGGCCTTGAGATGATCCCCCGCGAGCACGCCGAGTCCCCCGGAGTAGATGGGGATGGACTCGTGCAACGCGAATTCCGCGCAGAAGTACGCCACGGGGCTCTCGGCGAACTCCGGGTAGCTCCGGACGAACCAGGTGGACGCCGGGCCCGTCCCGCCGCCCCGCAGGCTGTCCAGCGCGTGGCACGCCGCGTCGTACGGGCGCAGGAAACCGTCGTCAGCGGCCAGTTCATGTAATCGCGCGTCCCCAACGGTTCGCAGCAGCGCCACGGGGTTGTGCCGCGTGCGGCGCCAGAGCGGCGGATCGATGGCCCGGAAGAGGGCCGGGGCCTCCGGGTTCCACGTCCACGAGAGGTCGTTCGCGAGTTCCCACAGCCGTCCGAGGCGGTCGGGGATTCTGTCGTCTGGACCCACGTCCGTCCTTGTCTCCTTGCTTCTACGGGGGTTCTCGTCGCGGCCGAAGGTTGGGGCGCAGCGGGGCTCTGGTGTCGTATCCCGGAGCGCGAACGAAGTTACCGCACCGGGCCATGCGGGACATACCCGCGAGCGCCCCCTGCCGGACCCGCGCCTGCCCACTCCGCGACGGCCACCCGTTGCAGCGTCAGCGGCTGGAGGCCAAACTCAGCCGGCCTCTCACGACACCGGCACACTCGTCGCTAACGGGGACAACGCATGGACTTCGCCACAATCGTAGACTGGCTCGACCGGAACGTCGCGCAGTTCGGGATCACGATCGGGGGAGAGCGCCTGACGCTTCAGGTTCTGCTCCTCCTCGGCATCGGGACCTACCTCACGCTCCGGCTCGGCCTGCCGCAGATCCGCAAGTTCGCGCACGGCGTCGCCGTGGCCACGGGCCGATACGACGATCCGAACGATCCAGGCGACGTGTCGCACTTCCAGGCGCTGACCACCGCGCTCAGTGCCACGGTGGGCATCGGGAACATCGCCGGCGCCGCGATCGCCATTCACCTCGGGGGTCCGGGGGCGCTCTTCTGGATGTGGATGACCGCCTTCCTCGGCATGGCGACGAAGTACAGCGAAGTCACGCTGGCGCAGAAGTACCGCGAGGTCGACGAGTCGTCGGCGAAATACAGCGGGACGGTGTCGGGCGGACCGATGTACTACATCGAGAAGGGACTCGGCCCGCGCTGGAAGCCGGTGGCGGCGTTCTTCGCGGTCATGCTGGGACTGACGGCGTTCATGACAGGGAACGCCAACCAGGCCAATACGGTCGCGGACGCCATGCTGGCCGAGTTCGGGATCGCGAAGTGGATCACCGGCCTCACGACCTCGACGATCGTCGCGCTCGTGATCCTGGGCGGCATCAAGCGCATCGGCCGCGTGACCAGCATCCTGGCTCCGTTCATGGCGATCGTCTACGTGACCGCCGCCATGATCATCATCATCCTGAACCTCGACCAGGTGCCGGGGACCTTCGCGCTCATCTTCAGCGAGGCCTTCAATCCGACCGCCGGCGTGGCGGGCACCGGCGTCGGCGCCTTCCTCGTGACGCTCATGTGGGGGGTGCGGCGCGGGCTGTTCTCGAACGAGGCGGGGCAGGGGTCCGCGCCGATCGCGCACGCGGCGGCGAAGACGGACGAACCGGTCTCGGAGGGCGTCGTCGCGCTGCTCGAGCCGTTCATCGACACGATCGTCATCGTCACGATGACCGCACTCGTCGTGATCATGACCGGCGCGTGGAACTCGCAGGTCCCGACCGCGATCCAGCTCGAAGGCGGGGACATCAGCTACGTGGTGCTCGACGAGGGCGGAAGCTCGGTGCCTACCGAGCCCACGGGGACGATCCGCTACACGATCGGACGGCCGGGCGTGACGAGCGAGCCGCACCTCGCGTGGCACGAGGTCTCCGTGCCGCAGTTGTTCGAGGATGAGGCGCAGACGCAGCCGTTCAGCGGGGCCGTCGATCCGGCGCGGGCGGTCGCGATCGCCGACGACGGGCGGGAACTGGCCGTCCTCTACGGGCAGGCCTACGAGACGGGCGCGCCGCTGACGCAGATGGGATTCCAGCGCGGCCTGTCGCCGCTCGGCGACTGGGGCCACTACATCGTGATCTTCTCCGTCTTCCTGTTCGCGATCTCGACGGCGATCTCATGGAGCTACTACGGCGACCGCTGCGCGAACTACCTGTTCGGGCCGAACGCGATCATTCCGTACAAGCTCGTATTCGTCGCGATGCACTTCGTCGGAGCGGTGCTGCCGCTCGCGGTGGTGTGGTCGCTTGGGGACATCTTCCTGGCCATCGTCATCATCCCGAACCTGATCGCGCTGATCTTCCTCGCGCCTCAGATCAAGGAGATGACGGAGTCCTACTTCACCCGCAGCCCGTGGGAGAGGCACCGCAGGCACTAGCACAGTCCGGGTTGGCGGCCGCGGGCGGTCAGCGCTCCGCGGCCAGCCTCCCGGCCTCGCCGTCCGAGCGCGGCGGGGCCGTGCCGCCCAGGCCCTGAAGCGCGGCGCCTTCGCTTCGCAGACGCCGTACTCCCTCCACGTACTCGGAGAAGCTGATCCGGCCCGCGACGTAGCGGCGCTGGAGTCGGGCGAAGATCCGGCTCTCCGCCCTCGCCGCGGCCTCGGTCGGCGCGGCGGTATCCGCCGCGGGCGCTCCCAGGCGAGAGCGCGGGGTCCGGATGGCGCGCGGCCTTCGGACCCGGACGACGCCGGTCACGTCGCGGACAAGGCTCTTCACATCGGCCGCGCACTGTCGCAGGAGACCGGGCCAGGCTTTCAACACGGTGGCCACCGCACGGTTCACCGCGCGACCCACGCCGAGGAGGACGCGGTGGAAGTCGCCCCGGTTCCAGTCGCCCGCGCGCACGCGCCTGCGGTAGATCACGGCCGCGATGCCTCCCAGGAAGACGATCTCGAACATCGCTCAACCCTCCCGTGAGGCCGCGGCCCCGGGTTCCGGCCACGCGCTCTCGATCTCGCGCGCCGCGCGGTCCAGGATCGACTTCACTCTTGCGAGCGTCTCGGGATCGCCCTGTCCCCCCGTCGCGCGCTCAAAGCTCACCTGGGCGAGGTGGATGAACGAGCGCGTCACATCGCGCATCGCGGATCCCGCGAAGCGCTCGCCCATGTTGACGAAGCGGCCGAAGATGTCGCGGGTGCGGGAGCGGTGCTCCTCGAGGAAGTCGCGCCCCGCGGACGTCAGCCGGTAGACGCGCTTCCCGTCTTCCTGCGTCGACGACACGTACCCCTGGTCCTCGAGCAACTGCAGGGTGGGGTAGACGGAGCCCGGACTCGGCGTGTAGAGGCCGCCGGACTCCTCTTCCAGCCGCCGCATCAGTTCGTAGCCGTGCATGGGTTCGTCCGAGAGGAGGCGGAGGAGGACGAACTTCAGCTCCCCCTTCCGGACGACGCGCCGGTTGCCCCCGAATCCCGCGCCGAAACGAAAAACGCCGGGGCCGCAGCAGTTTGCCCAGGCGCCGAATCCATCCTTGCTCGTGAACATCTACCCCCCCTGCTTCCGACCGGTCTCGATATATCGAAATAGTACCCGATATATCGGAACGATGCAAGGAGGCGGATGCGGCGACGTGTTATCCCGCGTCGCGGTGGAAGTGGTGTACGCTCCCCTGGGATTTCCCGAACACGACGACGTCGGCCAGGTTGATGCGGGGCGGGGCGTTCACGACGTAGGACACGACCTCGGCGACATCCGCCCCGGTGAGCGGCTCCACACCCTCGTACACGGCGCGCGCGCGGTCCTCGTCGCCCTTGAAGCGCACGAGCGCGAACTCGGTTTCGACGAGACCCGGATGGACGCCCGACACGCGGACGCCCGTGCCGAGGACATCGAGGTTCGTCCCCTCGGTGATCGCCTGCACGGCGTACTTCGTGGCGGCGTAGACGGCCCCGCGGGGATAGACCTGTCGGCCGGTGATGCTTCCGATGTTGACGACCTGCCCCGAATCGCGCTCGACCATCGCGGGGAGGAAGGCCCGCGTCACGTAGAGGAGTCCCTTCACGTTCGTGTCGATCATCCGGTCCCAGTCGTCGACATCGGCATCGTGAACGAGCGCCATGCCCCCGGCGAGACCGGCGTTGTTGACGAGGATGTCGGGGGCGCCGAGTGCGGCGATGAGCCGCTCCGCCTCCCCGCGGACCGCGTCCTGGTCGCGGATGTCGACGACGCCGACATCCACGGCGACCCCGCTCTGCGCCGCGATCTCTTCCGCGAGGCGAGCGAGCCGCTCCACCCTGCGCGCCCACAGCACGACGTTCGCGCCGTCGCCGGCCAGCCGGCGCGCGATGGCCTCGCCGATTCCCGAACTCGCTCCCGTGACGAGCGCGAGCTGTCCGGCGATGCGGGCGGTCACGGTCTCGCGCCTCCCGTGGCCGGGGTCCCTCGCAGGTGCGCGTCCATGAATTCGGCGGACCGCTCGAAGGCGGTGACCCAGTTGCGGTGCAGGAGGAAGCCGTGGACTTCGTCGGGGAAGACGAGTTGTTCGACCTCGACGCCCCGCCTTCGAAGCGACTCGATGAGGTCCACCGACTCCGAGAACGGCACGTTGCGGTCGTCGTCTCCGTGGATCAGCAGCACCGGCGAGCGCCAGCCGTCGATCCACGCCATCGGCGAGGATTCGAACGCGAGCCGGGCGAAGGCCTCGCGCGTCTCCGGCTGGTAGGACGGCACGAAATTCCGGATGACCATGTTCCAGTCGTGGACGCCGTGAATGTCGACGCCCGCGGCAAAGAGATCCGAATTCCGCGCGAGGCCGAGCGCCGTAAGGTAGCCGCCGTAGGAACCGCCCCACAGCCCGACCCGGCTCGCGTCCACGTCATCCCGTTCCGCGAGGAAGCGGGCCGCGGCGACGACATCGCGGTACTCGCTGGCGCCGCGGGCGCCGTAGTTCAGCGCCTCCCGGAACTCGAGCCCGTAGCCGGTACCGCTGCGATAGTTCACCGAAAGGACGACGTAGCCGCGGCTCGCCAGGTATTGGTTCAGCGCGTACGCGTTGTGGTAGTACCGCATGTAGTGCCAGCCGAGAAGCATCTGCCGCCTCGACCCGCCGTGGAAGAAGACCGCCGCTGGATGGCGTCCGCCCTCCACCGATACGGGCGGAAGGAAGAGTTGCCCGTGGATCAGGATTCCGTCTTCCGACTCGAACGTCACCTGCTGCGGCTCCACGAGGCTTTCGAACGGAAAGGCATCGGGCATGAATCCGTCCACGAAGGGACGCCGCTCGCCCCCCGCGTCCACCTCGGCGTGGGCCGGCGTTCGGCCGTCGGCGGCCAGGTATGCGAGCACCCCGTCGCGAGTGACCGCGGGGTTCCACTCGATGCCGTTTCCCGACGTCAGCGCCGCGGGCTCACCCTCGGCGGAGACCCGCCAGATGTGTCGCCGATCGATGTCGTCCGCATTAGAGGCGTAATAGACGGATTCTCCATCGGGGGACGGGAGTACGGACTCGACCTCGAACTCGCCCGGCGTGAGGTGCGTGGCGGGACCTCCCGCGACGGGGACCGAATAAAGCTGATGCCAGCCCTCGCGTTCCCACGGGAATACGAGCCGGTCCGACGCAAGCCAGATCAGCGAAGGCCCGGTCATGGCCTGGAACGCGCTCCCGCGGCCAGGTAGCGCCCGCCACACGTCGCGTGCCTCACCCGTGGCGGGGTCGGCCACCCGGATCGACCACGGCAGGGCACTGCGGAGCGGGGAGAAGGGCAACTGCGCCCCCTCGTTCGGGACGCGGATGAACGCGATGGCCGTCCCGTCCGGCGACCACGTGGGGCTGCCGTCGCGATCCAGGCTCGGATCGAGATAGCGGACCGATCCCTCGTCCAGCGAGAAGATGCCGACGAACGCGTGATCTCCGCGGTTGCTGACGAAGGCGAGCCGGCCCCCGTCGGGGGACCACGCCAGCGACCCCGCGCTCCCGCGGATGCGGAGCAGCGGGCCGGGGGGCGCCGAGCCATCGAGCGTGAGCGTGAAGATCTGGCCGCGGTTGAGGAAGGCGAGCGTGCGTCCGTCCGGCGCGATGGTCGGGGAACTCCCTTCGGCGAGCGGCCGCGAGGTCCCGTCGAGCCCCGCGACCCACACCATCTGCGTCGCGGGTTCGGGGTCGGAGCGCGGGTTCGGTATCTCGCCCGACCGGTTCGGCCCGCCTCCGCGCACGAAGATGAGCTGACGCCCGTCCGGCGTGAACCGGAGTTGGGACAGATCCTGGCCATCGTCCTCGGTCCAGTTCGTGAGCCGGCGGCCCACATACTCCGGGCCCTCCGCGACCCAGAGGTTGCGAACGCCCCGGTCGTATCGGACCCAGGCGAAGGCGGCCCCGGCCGGTGCGGCGATGAGATCCGTGGCGAAGGGGGCGGAGAGGATGTCCTCGACGGAATACGGGCTCTGGGCCGAGGCGGTGGATGGAGCAAGGGGGGCGAGGAGCCCCAGGATGCCGGCCGCCCACAGCCGGCCACGGGATGCCGAAACCGGCGGGCTCACGTCATCCGCTCCGGCGCAGGACATAGAAACACCGGTTCGCCGAGGGATTTCTGACAAGGCTCTCCACCGCATATCCCCTCCTGAGATAGGCCAGGAACGCGTCCCGCACCGTTTCGCGCCACCGAACGAGCGACCCGTCGGGTGGCAGCGATTCCACATCCGCCGGAACTTCGACAAACACCTCGTCGCCGCCGGGGAGTCCGCCGTCCGCCGTGCCTTGCTCTCCCGGCCGGGACACGACGCAGGCCGGATCCGGAAGCGGCACGTGGAGCCGCCGGGCCGAGCGCCGGGCCCCGTCATCGAGGGCCCGGCGGGTCTCTGGGCCGTCGAGATCCCAGCGCACGATGAACCGGTCGGTTTCGCCGCCGCCATGCAAGGGGCTCCCCGTATCGGCGCCGTACATGTTCGGTGCGTAGCGAAGCACCGTCGCGCCGAGCCGGTTCAGGTTCAAGTGCGCGTTGCGCGCGACCATTGGGTCGTACGTCCAGAAGATGGTCCGGATGCCGTCGGACCGGACAGACTCCCGCTGAAAGAGCTTCAAGTCGCGGCCCAGGCCCCGCCCGCGCGCGGACGGTTCGACGGCCAGCATGTGCGACCAGTGGGATGGGACATCTTCGAACCGTCCCAGAAGGGAATAGACGAAGCCGATCATGCGTCCGTCCTCGAACGCCCCTCCCGTAAAGCCGCCGATCTTCTGCGAAACCTGGAGGACGGAGGCGGGCACGATGTCGGAAAACCCCTTCCCCCACGTCATCTCCTGAAGCCGAACGCACGTACGCCACTCCTCGAGCGTCGCGAGCGCGCGAAACTCCGTCACGCCGGAACGCGGACGCCGCCGGCGGCGATCGTCTCGCTCCGCCGCGTGAGCGCTTTCACGCGCTCGATGTCCACGTCCACGCCGAGCCCCGGCCGGTCGCGCGGCACCGTCACGAAGCCGTCCGCGCTCATCGTCCATTCAGGGGTGACGATGTCGCGTTCCCAGTAGCGGGCGCTCGGCGACAGGTCGCCGGGAAGCCGGAAGTTCGGCATCGAAGCCAGCGCGACGTTGTACGCCCGCCCGATCCCGCTCTCGAGCATCCCCCCGCACCAGACCGGAACCCCGGCTCGTGCCGAGATGTCGTGGATCTCACGGGAGTTCAGGAATCCGCCAACCCGACCCGGCTTGATGTTCACGATCCGCCCGCTGCCGAGCGCGAGCATGTCCTCGCACGACGCCGGGTCCACGATCGACTCATCGAGGCAGACGGGCGTCGCGAGCCGTTCCTGGAGCCGGGCGTGGCGCACGAGGTCGCCGGCCGCCAGCGGCTGCTCGATCATGATCAGGCCGAAGGCGTCGAGTTCCGCGAGGCGGTCCGCGTCGTCCAGCGTGTACGCGGCGTTCGCGTCGACGGCGAGGTCACGGTCGGGCCCCAGCGCCTCGCGCACCGCCCCGACGTACTCGATGTCCTTCTCCGGACTGATCTTGAGCTTGACCTTGCCGTAGCCCTCGTCGACCGCCTGCCGCGCCTTCTCGACGAGCGCGGCGGGCGAGGGCTGGAGGCCGAGCGAGATGCCCGTCGCCACCCGACCGCGGGTCCCTCCGACGAGTTCGGACAGGGGGACGCCTCTCACTTCGGCGCTCAGGCCCCAGATCCCCATCTCGATCGCCGCCTTGGCCATCGGGTGCCCTTGAACGCCTTCATCGAGGAGGGGCCTGACCGTCTCCGGGCCCTCGAGTTCCCGCCCCAGCACCCGCGGCAGGAGCCAGCGCCGCAGCGCCAGCCGCGCGGTGTCCACGGTCTCGGGAGAATAGTTCGGCTGCTCCCCGCACACGCATTCCGACCAGGCCGTGGCGCCGCTCGCGTCTCGGAGTTCGAGCAGGAGGATCCGGCGGTTCTCGACCCAGCCGGATGAGATGATAAACCGCTCCCGGAGCGGGAGTTCGATCTCCCGAAGCGTCACTTTCGTCAGGTACAGAGGACTCGTCGGCAAGGCGTTCGTCTCCGCGGGGCGGGGGAGGTGGGACGTTAGCCGTTGCGACACCGGTCACGCCAGAATCCGGGGCGGACGGGATCGGTCGGATGGAGGAACCGGTCAGATGGAGAGGTAGTGGCTCACCTTGACGATAAAGACGTTCTCGGCCGGCGCCAGCCACAGCCCCTCGAGGTCCCGGTTGAGGTCGAAGTTGCCGAGCAGGACGCTTTCCCGGCGCGCATGCTGCCAGACGAGGAAGAGCTCGGAACCCGGACGGTACTCCCAACGGAACACCGCGTTGCCTCGCAACGAACGGATGTTGAAATCGCGGTCGCGCGTCGAGTAGTCCAGCGTGCCGTCGCCGTCGAAGTCGAAATAGCGCGAACCGTTGAAGGCGCACGTCGTCCCGCCCGTGCAGCCGGTGACGTCGCCGTTGAAGCGGTAGGCCCGTCCCTCGGCGTATTCGAGGAAGTCGAACGATCCGGGAGCTTCGAGCTGCCGGTAGCCGAGATAGTCGCCCGCCGACAGGAGCGGCTGCGCGTAGAGCTGGAGGCTGAGGTCGGGCGTGAAGGACACGTTCAACCGGGTCTCCATCGAGAACCCCGTCCGCTGGAGATCCCCGAACAGGTATCGCGTGCCGTACGTCGGCTCGTAGTCCATAACCGTCGACCGGGTCACGTACTGCGCGGCGTCCCGCCTGTTCGTGTAGTTCGGGCCCAGCGAGAACCGCCAGTTGGGGAGCGGCCGGTAGGAGATGTTCAGGCCCGTGTTGAAGTCGTGTCCCCGCCCCTGCGCCGCGACGCGGTACGAGAAACGCGGCGACACGTGAAACGACCGGCTCCGGTCCGTATTCGCGTCTACCCGGACGTTGAACTCCGCGGGCTCGGTCATGAGCGGGCCCCCGCGCGTCTGCGTGTCGGACTGGGACTCGGGCGAGTACGAGAAGTTGAGGTTGAAGGCCCAGTTGTTGAGGAACGTGAACCTTCCGCTCATCCACGCGGCGCCCGTGTCGTAGGACCGGCGGAAGTGGTCCGGCCCCCGCACCTTCTCGAGCAGCGAATGACGGAAATTGTGGTACGTGAAGAGGCTGATGTTGTAGTTGCGGAACAGATTGCCCGGTCTGATCTCCCGGTACCCGATCCGACCTCCCACGTCGAGCCGTTCGCCCGTGGTGAGGAAACCGAAGTCGTTGACCTCGAAGCCGGGGGTTTGCTGGCCCACCCATGTGCCCCACGTCCAGTGCTCGCCCTCCTTCTCGAGCTGCACGCGCCAGTCGCTCCCGAACATGGACGTGGCCGTGGAGTCGACCGCGAGGTAGGTGGCGTCGGGGCGCTGGTAGTAGTGGGTTGGATTGCGCTGCAGCCGGATCAGCGCCTCATTCGACCCCTGCACGAGGCTGCCCGAGTAGAAGCCCCACAGGCGGTAGTCGCGGCCGCGGCGTCCGCCCCACTGGTGTTCGAAATCGAGCCCGAAGCTGAACGCCTCCGAGGGGAGGAAGTCGAACGATCCGTCCCCGGGCAGTTCCCGCTTCAGCCCGGTGCCGATGACGCCGACCTTGCTCGCGCCCCCGCGAAAGTCCTGCTGCAGCCTCACGACCGCATGCTCGGCCTGGGGTTCGGCGACGAACCGTCCCAGCGAATCGGCCTGCGCGAAGTACGCCTGCCCCATCTCACGTCCGGTCACGGCCGCCAGCGCGCCGACGGAGAGACCGCTCCGCGTCCGGCCCGTGAGCTTCGCCGCCCCCAGGATCGACGTCAGGTGGGGCTCGGCGTGGAAGTCCGCGTCCCAGGGCCCGGACCCCCGCGGCTCCCGCCCGATCCGCCGGCTGAAGAAGAGCGCCTTGCCGCCGCCCATGCGGCCGCCGCGCGAGCCGGCGAAGGTGAAGATCTGCGCGTCGCGCACGAAGAAGGGGCGCTTCTCGGGGAAGAACGTCTCGAAGGCCGTGAGGTTGATGACCTCGGGATCCACCTCGACCTGCCCGAAGTCGGGGTAGACCGTCGCATCGAGGCTGAAGGCGGAGCCGATCCCCATGCTCATGTCGAGGCCGCCGCGCGGCTCCATCTCGGTGCCGTCGAACAGCGGGTTTCCCGCCGCCGCCGGGGCGGTGTGGTACTGGGACACGGCGAAAGGCCGAACCTCGAACCTCCGGCTCGACCGCGGGAGCTGCAATCCGTCGATCGTGCCGAACTGGCTCACCCGCCCCCGGGCCGTGCGCGACTGCAGGGCGAAGTAGTCCGTCTCGTTCGTCTCGAGCCGCCGCCGCTCGAAGTTGATTCCCCAGGTCTGCATGCCGGGACGCGCTTCGTAGCGGATCTGGGAGAGCGGGATCCGCATCTCCACGGTCCACCCCCGGTCGTCGACCTGCACGGCGGAGTCCCAGATCGCATCCCAGTTCACGTCCTCCTGGGTGTCGCCGAACAGGTACCGGTCCGTCTCCGCGCCCGCGGCGCTGACCTCGAACTCGTAGCCGGTCAGCCCGTCCCGATTCGGATCGAGGGAGAGTTTGAAGGAATCGAAGGAACCGCGCTCATCCCGACGGGTGAGGCGCGCCCGGATCACGTTCGGGTCGCTTTCGTACATCCGCGCGGCGACGTAGATCGCCGCGTCGTCGAACACGACCCGCACCTCGGTCGGCTCGGACGGCTCCGCGCCCTCCAGGGGCACGCCCTGGACGAAATCGGTGATGATGGGGGCCGGCTGCCACGCCTGATCGTCGAGGCGCCCGTCGATCGAGAGCGCCCCCTCGCGACGCACCGCGTCCACGGCCGCCGGCGCCACGCCGCCCCGGAAGACGGTCGCTTCGGGCCCTTCGGGCGGCGAGAGTCCCTCCTGCTGCCCGGAAAGCCCCCACCCCGCCCCGTCTATCGCGAGAGCCGCGAGGACGAACGCCGCGCGGCCCGCTCCATGTCTGCATCCCATATCAGCCGAAACACACCCCGCCGTCAGGTTGTTTAAGCGGACGCGCCCAAAGTTTCCCATTTTGTCGCGCGCGCGCTAGTTTCGATCTTCCGGAACGTACCGGACGTGGTGATTTGAGGCGGATTGCAGCCACGTAAAACAATCGCTAAAGAGCCACGCCCCGGGCGCGATTCTTTAGCGGCCGGGCTTTTTTTGGGGTGAACGCCGTGTCCGAAGGGCGAAGAAAGCGCGTCGCACAGATTCGGGAAGCGCTCGACCGGCGCATTCTCCTGATGGATGGCGGCACGGGAACGATGATCCAGCGGCTGGGCCTCGATGAGGCGGCCTATCGCGCGGGTCCGCTCGCGGATCATCCGCAGCCCCTGTTCGGGAACCACGACGTGTTGTGCCTCACCCGTCCCGACGACATCGAGTCCCTGCACCGCAGCTACCTGGAGGCCGGGGCCGATTTCATCACGACGAACACGTTCAACGCGCAGGCGATATCCCAGACGGACTACGGCATCTCGCCGGAGCACGGCAACGAGCGGCTGATCCACGAACTCAACGTGGCGGCCGCGCGGCTCGCGCGCCGGGCGGCCGACGACTTCACGCGCGACGCTCCGTCCCGCCCCCGCTTCGTGCTCGGGAGCCTCGGCCCGACGAACCGGACGGCGTCCCTTTCGCCGGACGTGGAGAACCCCGCCTTTCGCGCCGTCACGTTCGACGAACTGGCCGCGGCGTACCGCGCCCAGGCGGAGGGGCTGCTGGAGGGCGGCGCCGACGTGCTGCTCGTCGAGACCGTGTTCGATACGCTCAACGCGAAGGCCGCGATCTACGGGATCCTCGAACTCGGCGCGGAGCTTGGCGAGGCGCTCCCCATCGCCGTGTCGGGGACGATTACGGACCTGTCCGGGCGCACGCTCTCGGGGCAGACGGTCGAGGCGTTCTGGCTCTCGATCCGCCACGCGGACCCCCTCTTCGTCGGCCTCAACTGCGCGCTCGGAGCCGAAGAACTCGAGCCCTACGTCGCGGAACTCTCCGCCGTGGCCGACGTCCCCGTGAGCTGCCATCCGAACGCGGGGCTCCCGAACGAGTTCGGGGGCTACGACGACACGCCCGCCCAGGTGTCGGACCTGCTGGGCAATTTCGCCGACCGCGGACTCCTCAACGTCGTCGGCGGCTGCTGTGGGACGGAGCCGGACCACATCCGGGCCATCGCCGAGCGCATGGAGGGCGTGCCGGCACGACAGGTGCCCGTGATCGAGCCGCTGCCCCGGTTCTCGGGACTCGAGCCGCTCGCGATCCGGCCCGACACGCTGTTCGTGAACATCGGCGAGCGCACGAACGTCACGGGTTCGGCCCGCTTCGCGCGTCTGATCCGGGAGGACGACTTCGACGAGGCGGTCGAGGTCGCGCGCGACCAGGTCGTCAACGGGGCGCAGCTTCTCGACGTGAACATGGACGAGGGTCTCCTCGACTCCGAGGCCGCCATGACGCGCTTCCTGAACCTGATTGCGGCGGAACCGGACATCGCCCGCGTACCGACCGTCATCGACTCCTCGCGCTGGGAGGTCATCGAGGCGGGGCTGAAGTGCACCCAGGGAAGGGCGGTCGTGAACTCGATTTCGCTCAAGGAGGGGGAGGAGGCGTTTCTCGAGCAGGCGGCCCTCATCCGCCGCTACGGGGCCGGCGTCATCGTCATGGCCTTCGACGAGCGGGGGCAGGCGGACACGGTGGACCGCAAGCTCGAGATCTGTGCCCGCGCCTACCGCCTCCTGCTCGGCGCCGGCTTCCGTCCGGGGGAGGTCATCTTCGACCCCAACGTCTTCGCGGTGGGGACGGGCATCGCGGAACACGACGAGTACGGGGTCGCCTTCATCGAGGCCGTCCGCCGGATCAAGAGCGAACTCCAGGGCGCGATGACGAGCGGCGGAGTCAGCAATATCTCCTTCTCCTACCGGGGGAACGACGCCGTGCGGGAGGCGATGCACACCGCCTTCCTGTACCACGCGATCGCGGCCGGACTCGACATGGGGATCGTGAACGCGGGGCGGCTTCCGCTCTACGACGACATCGACCCGGAACTGCTCGAAGCGGTGGAGGACGTCCTGCTCGCCCGCCGGCCCGACGCTACCGAGCGGCTGACGGATCTCGCGGGCCGGATCCGGGACGAAGGGGTCGAGACCCGGGTGGACGACGCCTGGCGCTCGGAGGGCGTCGAGGCGCGGCTCGAGCACGCCCTCGTGGAGGGGATCGTCGAGCACATTGAGGAGGACGCCGAGGAGGCCCGTCTCCTGTACGGCAAGGCGCTCGAGGTCATCGAGGGGCCGCTCATGGCCGGGATGAACCGCGTCGGCGACCTGTTCGGCAGCGGGCGCATGTTCCTGCCGCAGGTCGTGAAGTCCGCCCGGGTCATGAAGCGGGCCGTCGCCTTCCTCGTCCCCCACCTGGAGGCGGAAAAGGCGGCAAACGCGACCTCGGCCGGAGCGGCCCGGAAGGGGAAGGGGACGATCCTCCTCGCGACGGTGAAGGGGGACGTCCACGACATCGGGAAAAACATCGTCGGGGTCGTGCTGCAGTGTAACGGCTACGACACCGTGGATCTCGGCGTGATGGTGCCGCCCGACCGCATCCTCTCGGAGGCGCGGACCCGCGGCGTGGACGTGATCGGGCTCAGCGGCCTGATCACGCCGTCGCTGGACGAGATGGTGCGGGTGGCGAGCGAGATGGAGCGGCAGGAGTTCGAGGTGCCTCTCCTGATCGGAGGTGCGACGACCTCGCGGAAGCACACCGCGGTCAAGATCGAGGAACGGTACTCCGGAGCGACCGTGCATGTGCTCGACGCTTCGCGGGCGGTCGGGGTCGTGGGAAAACTGCTCGGCGACGACGGCGGGGCGGACTTCGTGGAGCGGACGCGCGCCGAGTACCGGCGCGTGCGCGACGAGTACCGGGATGGGCGGCGCCCGCTGGCCACGCTCGAGCGCGCCCGCGCGAACCGGCTCTCGATCGATGCGGCGTTGGCGGTGCCGCCGCCGCGGGAACCCGGCGTGCACGTGTACGATCCGTTCCCGCTGGAGGAACTCGTCGACTACATCGACTGGACGCCCTTCTTCCAGACCTGGGAGATGAAGGGGCGCTTCCCCGGGCTGCTCGACCATCCCGAGCGCGGGCCCGCGGCGCGCTCGCTGTACGACGATGCCCGGCGGCTGCTCGACGAGATCATCCGCGACGGGTCCCTGACGGCGCGCGCGGTTGCGGGGCTGTATCCGGCCAGCGCGCGCGGGGACGACCTCGTCCTCTTCTCCCCGGATGGCGGCGGCCTCGAGTTGCTCCGGGTTCCGCACCTCCGGCAGCAGATGGACCGCTCCTCAGGCGCGAACGTCAGCCTGGCCGACTTCGTCCTGCCCGAGACGGCCGGCGCCACGGACTGGAGCGGCGCCTTCGCCGTGACGGCGGGGATCGGCCTCGAGGCGCTCTGTGCCCGCTTCGAGGCGGCGATGGACGACTACGGGAGCCTGCTTGCGAAATCGCTCGCCGACCGGCTGGCGGAGGCGCTGGCCGAACGCCTGCACGAGATCGTGCGCGTCGATCTCTGGGGGTACGCGTCGGACGAGGCGCTGGACAACGAAGCCCGGATCGCGGAGCGCTACGCCGGGATCCGTCCGGCCCCCGGCTATCCGGCGTGTCCCGATCACTCGCAGAAGGCGCTCCTCTTCGACCTGCTCGACGTGGAGCGTCGGCTCGGGATCACGCTCACGGAGAACTACGCCATGCACCCCGCGGCATCGGTGTCCGGCTGGTACTTCGCGCGGCCGGAAGCCCGGTACTTCGGTCTGGGCCGCATCGGGCTCGACCAGGTGGAGGACTACGCCGCGCGCAGCGGGATCTCCGTGGCCGAGGCGGAGCGGCGCCTCTCGCCCAACCTCGCCTACGACCGCGATCCGGTCCTGGAGGCGACCGCATGAGCGACCGGCTGCGGGAGTGGATCGAGGGAGACGGGGTCCATCTGATCGATGGCGCCATGGGGACGGTGCTCTACGAGAGCGGCGTGTTCGTGAACCAGTGCTACGACGAACTGAACCTCACGGAGCCCGACCGGGTGCTGGGCGTCCACGCCGACTACGTGCGGGCCGGGGCGCAACTCATCGAGACCAACACCTTCGGCGCGAACCCCGTCAAGCTCGAGCCGTTCGGCCTCGAACCGTCCGCGCACGAGATCAACGTGGCGGCGGCGCGCCTGGCCCGGCAGACGGCCGGCGGGCGCGCCGAGGTCCTCGGGGCCATCGGTCCGCTTGGCATCCGCATCGAACCGTGGGGCCCCACGTCGGTGGATGAGGCGGCCGACCTCTTCGGGAGACAGGTCGCCGGGCTCGCGGAGGGCGGCGTCGACGGTTTCATGCTCGAGACGTTCTCCGACCTCGACGAACTCCTGCAGGCGGTGCGGGCGGTGCGGAAGGTCGCGGGGGCGGCGCCGGTCTTCGCGCAGATGACGTTCGGAGACGCGGGCCACACGGAGTACGGTGCCACGATCGAAGCCGCGGCAGCCGCGCTGGAGCTGGCCGGCGCGGACGTCATCGGCCTCAACTGTTCGGTCGGTCCCTCCTCCATGCTGTTCGGGGTAGAGCGCATGGTGGCGGCCACGTCGCGGCCGGTGTCGGCGTTGCCCAACGCGGGGCTGCCCCGCGACATCGGCGACCGGAAGATCTATCTCGCGAGTCCCGAGTACATGGCCCGTTATTCCCGACGCATGGCGGCGGCGGGCGCGCGCTTCGTCGGAGGCTGCTGCGGCACGTCGCCCGAACACACGCGCCTCACCGCGACGCTGCTCGGGACCGACGGCCCAGGGCCGGCTCGCGTGTCGGTCTCCGCTCCGAGCGAGGCCGCCGGCCGGTCGGCGACCGAGCCGCCGCCGCTCGCTGGCCGCTCCGCACTCGGACGCCGTCTCGCGCTCGGCGAGTTCGTCGGGGCGGTTGAGTTGACGCCGCCCCACGGGTGGGATCCGAGTGATCTGGTGGCGGGAGCCGGCCGGCCCCGCGACGCCGGCGTGCACGCCGTCCACATCGTTGACGGCCCGGCGCACCGGAGCCGCATCGCCTCGCTCCCCGCCGCCATCGTCATCGAGCGCGAACTCGGCATGGAGACCGTCCCGCACTACAGCTGCCGCGACCGCAACATGCTCGGCATGCTGAGCGACCTCCTCGGCGCCGCCGCGGCCGGCGTCCGCAATGTCTTCCTCATCACGGGCGACCCACCGCGCGGCGGCCCCTACGACACGGGTGGCGTATACGATATCGACAGCATAGGACTCACGAACATCGTCCGGCAGTTGAACCTCGGGCTCGATCCGGGGGGGAGTTCGATCGGCGCCCCGACCTCGTTCGTGAAGGGGGTCGCCGCGAATCCGGGCGCCGTCGACCCGGAGGAGGAGATCCGGCGTTTCGCCTGGAAGGCCGAGGCGGGCGCGGATTTTGCCGTCACGCAGCCCATCTTCGATCCGGAGAAGTTCCTCGCCTTCGCGCGCGAGATCGAAGGCTTCGGTGTGCCGCTCCTCGTGGGTCTCTGGCCTCCGCTATCGCTGGAGAACGCCGAGTTCCTGGCGCACGAGGTGCCCGGAGTCGACGTACCGCTCGACTTGCTGGAACGCATGGCGGGCGCGCAGGCGCGAGGCGCCGAGGCGGCCGCGCGCGAAGGCGTCGCCGCCGCGCGCGCGGTGCTGCAAGCGGTGCGGCCTCATGCCGCGGGCGCCCTCATCAGCACCCCCGGAAACGACGTCGACCGCGCCGCCGCCGTGTTGCGCGACGCCTGATTCTCAGGTAGCGCGGAGGCGGCTCGCCAACGCGTTAGCGAGAGCTTCGCTGCCAGCGCAGGTCGGATCGCTCTCCTCCGACGCGTGGCGCGCCCGTCAGCCGGCCCCGTCGAGCGCCTGCAGCTTGGCGCGCGCGTCGCGGGCGGGTTCGAACGCTTCGTCGGCGGGTTCCCAGGCCGCGAGGGCGCTGCGCAGGTGTTCCACGGCGCCGGACATGTCCCCGCGTGCTTCGAGTACCCGCGCCATCTCGAGGTGGGCGTGCGGGTCCGCGGGTCGCAGGCGGAGCGCCTCCCTCAGTTCCGCTTCGGCTTCCTCCAGCCGGCCCGCCTTTCGGAGCGCGGATCCGGCCTGGCGGTGCATGTTCCGGTCGCCATCCAGGGCCATCGACTCCCGGTAGTTGAGGACGGCCGACTCGTAGTCGCCGGCGAGTTCGTCGATCCGGCCCAGATCGCCGGTCAGCATGGCGCGCTGCAACCCGACGTCGAGGGTCTCCATCGCGTCGAGAGCGGCGTCGTAGGCGGCCCGGGCCCGGCTCACGTCTTCCGCGCCGAGCGCGACGTGAATCCTGAAGTGGGGGACCGAGAAGTCGGCGATGGGCGGCTGAAGCGTGGCCTCCAGTTCCTCGAACAGGGCCTCGGCGTCGTCCTGCCGCCCGGCGTCGACGTAGAGGTCGATGAGTTCAAGCCGATCCTCCGCCATCAGCGCGGGCGTCATCACGGCAGCGAGCGCGTCGAACCGGGCGTCCGCCGTCCGGATCGCGTCTTCCATCTGCCCGCGGAAGCGGTAGTACGCGACCATCCCCTCCAGCGCCTCGGCCCGCTGCAGCGCGCCGCGCGCCAGGTCGAGCGCCCGGTCGTGTCCCGCCAAGGCCTCATCAAACCGCCCCACAACGAGATCGAGCGACGCGAGTCGACTCGCCAGTTCCGGTCGGACCGGTTCGATGATGATCGCCCGCTCCAGGTATTCCCGTGCGGTATCGTGCGCCCCGCTACGCCGCTCGAGCCCGGCCAGGGCCACGTAGCCAGTGTGATCCTCCGGGAACCGTTCCACGTATCGCGCGAGCGTCTCCCGCGCCTCGTCCTGCCTCCCGAGTTCGAGTTGAGCGTCGGCGATCTGTCTGAGAAGCGAGTGCTCGGCGGGGCTCACGCGGTACAGCCTTTCCAGCGTCCGGATCAGCCCCTCGAGGTCCCCGCGCAGCAGTTGAACGAAGCTGTAGTTGCGGAGCGCGTTTGGATCCTCCGGATGGAGTTCGACCCACATCTCGACGACAGCCCACGCCTTCTCCGGCTGCTGCGTGAGGAAGTAGTAGTCCGATTTCACGAGGAAGTGGAAGCGCTCCGGCAGCCGGTACAGGTGGTCGACCGCCGCCTGGATCGCGGGAACGGCCTCCGCGGGACGGTTGCTGGCCAGCAGCATGACGGCGAGCTGGTGCTGAGCCAGCGTGAACGTCGGATCGAGTTCGGCCGCGGCGCGCACTTCCCTGAGCGCGGCCCCCAGGTCCGGCGGCTCAACGAGTACTGCCGCCGTGCCACGCCCGTAGGCTTCCCATGCGGCGTCGGTCGCGGTCAACCGCTCACGCGCGGGGAGGTCTTCGACGCCGTCTCGATCCGGAATACCGAGACCCTCGGCGAGCGCGACGGACATCTCGTCGACGAGCCCCAGGATATCCGGCCCTTCGTGCACCGTCGCGCTGATCTGCGAGCCGCTCGCCGTCTCGTGCAGGGTCAGCGTGATGCGGTAGCCTCCCTCTCCGCGCTCGATCCCGCCGCTGGCGATGAAGGCCGCGTAAACCTCCTCCGAGACCTCGCGTTTGAGCGCCAGCGGTACGTCGAGCAGGCTGGGGAAGCCGCGTTCCCACAGGCGCGTGGTGAACAGGGCGGCAGGAATCGGTTCGAAGAACTCGTCCGCGCTCAGGTCCACCTGCATGGCCATCGGCGCCATGTAGGCGAGCCACGTCTCGTCCTCGCCCAGACCAGGACCGATGTCGAAAGGGAAGATCGCCGTCCGCTTCCGAAACTCGGCCTTCGGTATGACGCGCTCGAGGGTCTCTCCGTCCTCCGTTTCGACGGTCACGGACGTGGTCGCCGCCCCGAGGTCCCGTCCCCCGAAGACGAGCACGAGGACGACGAGCGCGACGACCAGATTGGCGGGAATCCCGATCTTCTCGAGCAGCGGAACCTCGTCCCGCCCCTGCCGGCCGTGGAACCAGGCGAGCAGGAGCACGCTCGGGAAGAGGAGCAGCACCAGGAGCAGCGCCACGCGCGTCCAATGCGGTGAGAGGAGGAATTCGTCGACCAGGAAGTTGACGACCTCCACGAATCCCCACGAGGCGCCGGCGTAGATGGCGAGAACATGGGGAACGCGACGTTCGAAGAGGTCCTTCGCCAGCCCCACCATGGACAGTCTCCTCGCGGAGGATACTCGGCCGGCAGCCACCGTCCGAGGTTCCGCAGTTTGTGTGCTCGAACGGTGCCCACGCAACTTGCGGCGCCCCCCGACCTTCCGAGGTCGCGGTATGCCCTGCGGTTGGACAAAGGAACGGAATCGATATGCTGGCTGAAGTACGTCCTCCAGCGGTGCGCCGGCTGCCTGGGCTGACGGCGTCGTGAACCGGCCGTCGCTTCAAGAGATCGCGGCGCAGGTGCGGCGCGGCGAAGGGCGCGCGCGCCGCGAGGCGGAGGCGGCGATCCGGCGCCAGGCGGCAAGCGATCTGGACGCGTACGTCGCCTTCGATCCCGCGGCGATCCGGGAGCGGGCCGCCACCGTCGACCAGGTAGCCTCGAGAGGTGAAGATCCCGGTCCCCTCGCCGGTGTCATGGTGTCCGTAAAGGATCTTTATGCACTCGACGGATATCCGCTGTCCGCCGGCACGAAGCGGCCGCTTCCGGCGTGGTCCGAGGGCTTCCTGGTCCGATCCCTCCGGCGCCGAGGGGCCGTGTTCACCGGCAAGACCCACACGGTGGAGTTCGCCTTCGGCGCCGTGGGTCTCAACCCCAACACGGGGACGCCCGTCAATCCGTGGGATCCCGATGAACACCGGGCCCCGGGGGGGTCGTCCGCTGGCGCCGGGGTGAGCCTCTGGGAGGGTTCGGCGCGCATCGCCCTCGGCTCCGACACGGGCGGCTCCATCCGCATCCCCGCCTCGGCGACCGGCGTGGTCGGCATGCGGCCGACGACCGGCCGCTGGCCGACCACCGGCGTCGTCCCCCTCAGCACGACGCTCGACACGGTCGGGTTGCTCACCCACACCGTGGGGGACCTTCGGCATGCCTTCCTCTCCCTCGACCCTCCGGCGGGATCCGACCGCGAGCCCGCGGGATCCCTGTCCGAGGGGGTATCCGGACTGCGGATCGGGGTCCCGGCATCCCGCCTGTGGACTGGCGCGGAGCCCGATATCGCGGCCGTCGTTCGGGGCGCGCTCGCCGAGCTCGAGGCCGCCGGTGCGACGCTCCTCGACATCGACGTGCCCGAACTCGACGAAGCAGGGGAGCGCTACTTCGACGGCCGGATCGTGCAGCCGGAGTTCCTGGGGTTTCTGGAACGTGAACTGCCGGAGTGGATTCCGCTGCTGCACTCGATCATCGGCAAGCGGCTGGGGGCGGCGGGCGACGTGCGGGCGGTCGACTACCTGGCCGCCCTTGACGCGCGCCGCCACCTGTCCGCGCGGGCCCACGCCCGACTGATCGCGGAGCGCGTGGACCTCCTGGCGACGCCCACCCTGCCGATCGCGCCGCCGCCGCTTGCTGCCCTGTCGCGCCTCGGCGCGTACCGCGACGCGAACCGGCTCATGCTTTCCGGCACGTGCCCGGCCAGCATGCTCGACATGTGCGCGATCTCGCTCCCGGCCGGGCTGGACGGAGAGGGCATGCCCGTCGGTCTGCAGCTGATGGGACCCTCCGGCGGGGACCTGAGGCTCCTCGCGCAGGCGGCCGCCGCGGAGGCGGTCCTCGGGACGAACCTGACGCGACTGGGAACGCCGCCGCGGGTCCCCTCATAGCGGATCCGAACGCTACGGGGCCCCGGAATCCTGCGGGGCCGGACCCTACTGGGCCGGATCGGACGCCCTGGGATAGGACCCCAGGATCTTGAAGGACGACGCGCGCTCCCTGATCCGGTCCAGGGCTTCCCCTACGAAGGGGTCCATACGGTGCCCCTCGAAATCGATGAGGAAGATGTACCGTCCCAGGCTGCTCTTCTCGGGGCGCGATTCGATCTTCAGCATGTTGATGCGCCGGTTCGCCAGCTCGCCGAGCGCCTGGTAGAGCGTGCCCGGACCGTCCGCCGCGAAGTCGAAGCAGATCGAGGTCTTGTCCTTCCCCGTCGGCTCGTGATCCCTGGGCGCCAGCACGACGAACCGGGTGCGGTTCCCCGGGACGTCCTCGATGTGGCCTTCCCGCACGAAGGCGTGGAGAACCTCGGCCGCGCGCCAACTCGATATGGCCGCCGCTCCCGGCCCTTCGATCTGCATGTCCTCCACGGCCCTCACCGTGCTCAGCGAGGCCATGGTTGCCGCATTCGGAAGTTTGCGCGCCAGGTAGTCCCGGCACTGGGCGATCGCCTGCGGATGGGAATAGACGATCCGTACTTCGTCGAAGTCGACGCCGCCCTCCGTCAGCAGACAAAGGTGGATCGGAAGGACGACTTCACGCCGGATCCGAAGGTCCGTCCGGTGGACGAGGAGGTCGGTCGTCGAGGTGACGGGGCCTTCCGTGCTGTTCTCCAGCGGGACGAGCGCCTCGTCGATCTCCTTTTCCTCCGCCGCACGCACGACGCTCTCGATGTCCCCGAACGGCACGTGACGCGCCATCGGATCGTAACGCCGCGCCGCCTGCTCGCTGAACGTTCCGGGAGGCCCGAGGTAGCCGACCCTGGTCCGTCCGCTCCCCGTTCCCCAGATCTCCGCGGCAACCTTCCGCGCACCACCACGCATCGCATTCATCCGGCAAGGTACACCGGTCACAAGGCCGGCGTGACCCGTGCGCCCCTGGATCGTCTTTGGAGGGAAGGGGAGCGGGTTCCCGTGAGGGGCGCATGACGCGAACCGCAGGGAAAGGTACTGCTGCAATGAACCGACTCGTCGCTACGATCATCGCCGCCTCGTTGTCCGCGGGCTGCGCCAGTTACCATGCAGTCGTGAAGACCGGCGTTGAACCCGGGCCCCGCAAGGTCGAGGACAAGTGGGCGGACAGTTGGGCCGGCGGTCTCGTGGCGCCGGACGCCGTGGACGCCGAGCCAGGGTGCGGCGAGGACGGCGTGGCTCTCATAGAGACAAAAATCTCCTTCCTGAACCAGCTGGTTTCGACGCTCACGCTCGGCATCTACTCGCCCATGGAGATCATTGTGACGTGCGGGAGCGCCGAAGAGACGGGCGAGACGCAGCCGGAGGATGGCTCGGACGGAGGCTGACGGGCCGCCTTCCGCTGCCCCCGAAGCGGCGTCTATCTTCGACGGACGATCAACCGTCGTCGTCGACTACGCCCCGGAGCCACGCCATGAACCGCATCCCGCGTCTGTTCTCTTCACCGCTGGCACTCTCTCTCCTCATACCGTTCGCCGGTCCCGGCGGCCCCGTCCCGCTGGAGGCGCAGGAGGCCGCCCCCGGGGCGGTGACGCTCGATTCCGCGTTCCTGGCGGGATACCGCTGGCGCAACCTGGGTCCCGACCGGGGCGGGCGTTCCATCGCTACGAGCGGGGTCGTGGGGCGTCCGCTGGAGGGCTACTTCGGCGCCACCGGAGGGGGACTGTGGAAGACGACGGACGGGGGCGAGAACTGGTTCCCGGTCACGGACTTCAAGATCACGTCGGCGTCGGTCGGGGCGGTCGCCGTTTCCGAGACCGATCCGGACCTCGTCTTCATCGGCATGGGCGAGACCTGCATCCGCGGCAACATCATGCCGGGGGACGGCGTGTACCGGAGCCGGGACGCGGGCGAGACGTGGGAGCACGTTGGCTTCTCCGAATCCGACGCCATCGCGAACATTCGCATCCATCCCACGGATCCGAACATCGTCTATGTCGCGTCGTTCGGGAAATACAGCGTGCCGAGCGAGGAGCGCGGCCTCTTCCGGAGCACGGATGGGGGCGATACGTGGGAGCGCATCCTCTTCCGCGACGAGCGCACGGGCGCCGTGGACATCGCCCTCGACCGCAACAACCCGGACGTGATCTACGTGGCGCTGTGGGAGGCCTTCCGCAAGGAATACACGATGTCCTCCGGGGGGCCCGGAAGCGGGATGTTCAAGAGCACCGACGGGGGCGACACGTGGACGGAGATCACCCGGAACCCCGGCATGCCGGAGTCGGGGGTCGTGGGGAAGATCGGGCTGGCGGTCTCGAGCGCGGATTCGGAGCGCGTGTACGCCATGTTCGAGCACGCGGACGGGGGGCTGTTCCGCAGCGACAACGGCGGCGACACGTGGGAGTTGGTGAACGATGAACGCCGCATCCGGCAGCGCGCCTTCTACTACACGCACGTGTTCGCCGACCACCACGACCCCGACGTCGTGTACGTGCAGAACACCTCGCTCTTCCACTCGATCGATGGAGGCGAGACCTACGAGGTCATCAACAACGGGACGCACGGGGACTTCCACGACTTCTGGATCAGCCCGGAGGATCCCGCGCACCTCATCGTGGCCAACGACGGCGGCGGCGCGGTCAGCTTCGACACGGGGCAGCACTGGACGGACCAGGAGTTCTCGACCGCCCAGTTCTACCACGGCGTAGCGACGGCCCACGTGCCCTTCCACGTCTGCGGTTCGCAGCAGGACAACAGTACGCTGTGCCTGCCCTCGGCCTGGAACGCGAACCGGTTCGGCTTCGGCGAGGCGCCCGGGTTCGGCGGCGGGCAGCCCGCGAGCATCACCGAGGGTTCGATGGAGGTCGCGTACCGCGCCGGGGGCGGGGAACCGGGCTACATCGCGCCGGACCCGAAGGATATCGACGTCTTCTTCTCGGGAACGAACAACGGACGCTACCTCGACCGCTACAACCGCCGCCTCGGCACGTCGCGAGAGGTGAATCCCTATCCCTGGTTCTACTCGGGCGAGCCCGCGAGCGAGATGGTGGAGCGCTGGCAGTGGACGTTCCCCATCATCTTCTCCCCCATCGACCCGAACGTTCTCTACACATCGTCGAACCGGCTCTGGAGGACGACGAACGGGGGCGACGACTGGGAGGCGATCAGCGGCGACCTCACCCGCGCCGACCCCATGACGCTGGGCCATTCCGGCGGACCGATCACCGGGGACATGAACGGGCCGGAGGTCTATGCGACGATCTTCTCGGTCGGGCCGGGCAAGGTGGACATCGACGTGATCTGGACGGGGTCGGACGACGGCCTCGTACACGTGACGCGCGACGGCGGCGCGACGTGGACGAACGTGACGCCGCCGGACATGCCGGACTTCGGCCGCGTGAGTCAGATCGACGCGTCGGCGTTCGAGGCGGGTCGTGCGTACGTCTCCGTGCGGAAGCCGCTCCTCAACGACGTCTCGCCCTACATCTGGAAGACGGACGACTACGGGAGGACGTGGACGAAGATCGTGGACGGGATCCGCGATGACGCCTACGTGCACGCGGTGCGCGAGGACCCGAACCGGGAGGGGTTGCTGTACGCCGGGACGCAGCACGGCATGTACGTGTCGTACGACGACGGGGCGAACTGGCAGGCGTTGAACCCGGGGTTCCCGGACCTGCCGGTCTCGGACGTCATCGTGGAGCACAACGAACTGGCGATCGCGAGCCACGGCCGCGGGTTCTGGGTGCTCGACAACCTCGCGCCGCTGCGTCAGGCGCGCCCCGGGCTGACGGAGGAGGCGGTCGCGCTGTTCGATCCGGCCACCGCGTACCGCTCCGCCAACGGCGTGACGCTGTCCTGGTGGTTCCGGGAGGCGCCGGAGGAGGCCCGGCTCGAGATTCTCGACGCATCGGGCGCCGTGCTGCGCACCTACGAGCCGGCCGCGCCTCCGGACCCGGCCGCGGAGGAAGATTCGACGGCCGTGGAGGGAGAGGCGCCGCCGACCCCGGCCCGCGACCGCTGGGCCGGACCTTCGATGCCGGCCGAAGCGGGGCTCAACATGCTGCAGTGGGATCTGCGGACCGCGCCCGCCGCGACCTTCCCCGGCATGATCCTGTGGGGCGTGCGTACGATGTCGCCCGCCGTGCCGCCGGGGACGTACACGGTGCGGCTGACCGCGGACGGCGACGTGCAAGCGACGGAGGTCGAGGTCGCCCGGCACCCGTGGATCGAGGACGTGACGGACGCCGATCTGCAGGAGCAGTTCGAGTTCGGGATGCGGATCCGGGCGCGGGTGGACGAGGCGAACTCGGCCGTGATCGCGATCCGGCGCGTGAAGTCGCAACTCGACGACCGGCTTGAAGCCTCGGACGACGCCGCGCTCGCGGAAGCGGCGGAGGCCCTGCGAACGGCGGCTTCCGCGGTGGAGGGCGACATCTACCAGGTGCGGAACCGCAGCAACCAGGATCCGCTGAACTTCCCGATCCGGGTGAACAACCGGCTCGCGAACCTGCTCTCGATGTCGGAGCGGGGCGATGGCCGGCCCGGGAGCGGCATGTACGAGGTGTTCGAGATCATGGTGGCCGAACTCGAGGGCTACACGACGCGACTCGACGAGGTATGGCGCGTGGAGTTGGCCGCGGTGAACCGCGAGCTGGAACGTCTGGGACTCGCCCCGGTGGATCCGGCCGACGAGACGGTCGAGCTCGTCTCCTGAAACGACTGAAGGCCAACGGCTGAAGGCCCGGGAAGGCGTTCCGGCGGGAACGTCCTCCCGGGCCTCCGTTCAAGCCGTCCGGACGTGTTCGTTCAGCCGGCCTCGGGGAGCTGGCTCACGAACTCGATCATGCGCTGCTGCTGGTCTTCGTCGGGCAGACGCCCCATCCCGCCGCCGAGGTTGTCCACCATGTGCTCCGCGCGGCTCGTAGCCGGGGTCACGACGGTCACGGCGGGGTGCGCGGCGGCGAACTTGATGAAGAACTGGGCCCAGGAATGGGCGTCGAACTCGCTCGCCCACTCCGGCACTTCGCGGTCGCCCACGCGCGACCACAGCCGGGAGCGTCCGAAGGGCACGTAGACGAGCACGCCGATCTTCCGCTCGGCCGCGAGCGGCAGGATCTCCTCGGCGGCGCTCACGTTGTCCACCGCGTAGTCGATGCCGATGAAGTCGAGGGGATAATCCTGCATGGACTGAATGAGCGCCGGGTACTGCCGCTTGCTCGTGGAGGTGATCCCGATATAGCGGACGCGCCCGGCCGCCTTCAGTTCCTCGAGGATCCCGACCTGCACCGGCGGATCTCCCAGGTTGTGGACCTGGATGCAGTCGATGACGGGGACGCCGAAGTATTCGAACGAGCGCTCGATCTGGGCCCGTGCAGCGTCCGGATCCGCGGAGCCCCCGCCCCGCCCGGCCACGTTCACCTTCGTCGCCCAGAAGATGCGGTCGGAGATCCCGAGCCTCCGGCAGATGTCTCCCGCCGCCCTCTCGGACGCCCCACGCCCGTAGCTGGGTGCGGTGTCGAACACCGAGCCGCCGCCGTCCACCAGCGCCTGCATGACGCCTTCGATCTGCGTGTGGTCGTCGCTGAGCGCCACGCGCTGAAAGGTTGCCGAACTCCCGAGGCCGACGATCGGCAGTTCCTCCCCGGTGGAGGGGATGGGCCGCGTGATCATCTCCTGGCTCGCGAACGCGCGCAGGATGCGGGGGTTGAGAGAGAGAGCCGCGCCCGCGGCGGCGGTGGAACGGAGCCAGTCGCGTCGAGTGAACATCTTCGGATCTTCCTCGTGCTGGGGTTGTGACCGAGGCACCAAACGTGCCCGTACCGCGCCGACGGTCGGGTAACACTTCACGCGGCTCAACCGCTGTCCCGCCTCGGGCGGCGTCTGGGGCATCGCCCCGGCGGCGGTTCTTCCGAAGCGAGCGGTGTACGTTTCAGCCTGCTCCGGCCTCCAGGGCGGCGACCTCGGCCATGATACGGTCGAACTGGGTGGCGGCGCGCTGCGGAGCGAGGTTGCACAGGTAGACGTGCGCAGCCCCCTGACGCCGGAGGGCGACGATGGTCTCTGCGCAGTGCCGCTCCGGAGTAACCCCGGCTTCAAAGGCCGAAGCCACCGCTTCAACCGGTACGGGGAAGAAGCGGGAAAGCCGCTCCAGTACCGTCCGGCGGCCGTTCCGGTAGTAGAAGACGCCGAACGAGCCGGGAATTTCCAGGCCCTCCCGCTCCGCACCCGCCAGCCAGCGCCCCACGAGCGGAAGGTCATGATGGGAAACCACTTGCGTGAGATAGTAGTCCGCCTCGAACTCCGGGTCCGTGGCGAAACCGATCTGCTCCGCGAGCGGGCGGTGGAGGTTGACCCAGCCACCGAGCGACAACCCCTTCGCCCGTTCCCGAAGCTGGCGCCGAAGCATGTAACCGTGCGGGACGCAACGGTCGGCTCCGCGCACGCGGTCGCCCCCCGTCACCGTAAGACTCTCGACGCCGCGGGCTCGCGCCCGGTCGCCGTAGCGCAGGCAGTAGTCGAGCGGGTGGAGACAGGTGAGGAAAGGCACCACCCGCCAGGGTTCGACCTCGGTTGCGAGGTTGGCCGTGAGGTGCTGGAGGTTCTCCTCCTCCTCCTCGCCCACCGCGCTGTCCGTGAGCATGAGGAAAGCGTCGCGCGCCGCGACACCTCTAATGGCGTGGGAGAGGTCGATCCACATGTCCATCGCGCCGCCGCGCGTGAGTCCGCTTCGCGGCGGCCGGAGTTCGATCGTCAGCGTCGGCTCTTCCCCACGCAGCCGCTTCACGAACCGGCTGGAGCCCGGTTCCCGGGAGGTGCGCTGGGGAGGTGTCGTGTCGCTCACGCCGGAAGATCTCGCCTGGTTCGTCGCGTGGCCCCATGGAACGGGGTTCGGAACGAAGGAGGATGCGGCGCCGGAGTTCCGTTGCAAAGGCGGCGGCCGAGGGTTCCGTTTCGGCGGGTCCCATGCACCGCGACCGGAGGAGTCCGGGTGACGGAAGAAACGACGAACGAAACGATCATCGCCGACAAGGCGTTGGCGGAGGACATCCTCACGCTCCTCGCGCGCACGCCCGGCACCGTGCGAGTGCTGCTCGAGGATCTGCCGCCGGATCTCCTGCACGCGGACGAAGGTGAGGGGACGTTCAGCCCGTTCAGCGTTCTGGGACACCTCATCCAGGGCGAAATCGACGACTGGATTCCGCGGACGCGCTGGATTCTCGAACACGGACGCGACCGGGCATTCCCGCCGTTCGATCGGTTCGCGCACGTCGAACGAACCCGCGACCGCTCGCTGGACGAGCTGCTCACCGAGTTCGAGACGCTGCGCGAGACCGGACTCGCGGTGCTGCGGGAGGTGGTTGAGGGCGAGGCCGATCTCGACGCGGGGGGACTTCACCCGGAACTGGGCGAGGTCACGCTGCGGCAGCTGCTCACCACCTGGGCCGTCCACGACCTGAATCACATCGCCCAGATCACGCGCGTGGTCGCCCACCAGTTCGAGGACGAGGTCGGGCCATGGAAGGCGTACCTCCCCATCCTCCAACACGACCGGTAGGCACATGGCGCCGGCCGAGCGATACGCCTTCGGCGGAAGCCAGCCGTTCCAGCGGGGCGGCTACGTCGGTCGGTCCCGTTGCTCCGCTTCGGCTGCTCGGACGGCGGCGGCGAGGGAGTCCGTGTAGGGCGGGCGGTGGATGCCGCGTTCCGTCACGATGCCGGTCACGAGTTCGCGGGGCGTGATGTCGAAGGCGGGGCTGTACACGCCGGCCTCCTCGGGGGCGAGGAGAGGGCCGAAGCCCCGGCGGACCTCGTCCGGGTCCCGGTGCTCGATCGGGATGTCCGCCCCGGTGGGCGTCCCGAGATCCACGGTGGAGGTCGGCGCGAGGACGTAGAACGGAACTCCGTGGCGGTGGGCCAGCACGGCCAGGGGATAGGTGCCGATCTTGTTCGCGACATCGCCATTGGCGGCGATGCGGTCGGAGCCGACGAAGGCGATGTCCGGCGGGTCCGAGGCAAAGAGCGACCCGGCCATGTTGTCGGCGAGCACAGTGACCTCGATGCCGGCGCGCGAAAGCTCCCACGCCGTGAGGCGGCTCCCCTGGAGGAGGGGGCGGGTCTCGTCGGCGAAGACGCGGACCCGGCGACCGGTCTCGGCCGCGACGTAGACCGGGGCGAGGGCCGTCCCGATGCCTCCCGTCGCGAGCGACCCCGCGTTGCAATGCGTGATCACGGACTCGCCGCCCGCAAGCAGCGCCGCCGCGTGCTCGCCGATCGCGCGGCACATGCGGCGATCCTCCTCGTGGATGGCGTCGGCCTCCGCCGCCAGCGCCGCGGCCAGTGTTTTCGCGTCGCCGTTGGCCGCCTCCAGCCGGGCACGCAGGCGTCGGACCGCCCACGCGAGGTTGACTGCCGTTGGCCGCGCGTTCGCGAGCCGTTCGGCCCAGCCGGCGAACCGGCTCCGCAAGTTGTCCGCCGAGACCCCTTCGGCGGCGGACTGCCGCGCCAGGGCGGCCAGACCGATGGCGGCCGTGATCCCGATGAGCGGCGCCCCCCGCACGCGCAGGCTGCGGATCGCCTCGATGAAGTCTTCGAGGGTCGAGAGTTCCTTCTCCTCGTGGACGCCGGGAAGGAGCGTCTGGTCGAGGATCAGCGCGCTCAGACCCCCGGGGGCCCAGCGGATCGTTTCCGGCACCGAAAACTCGCGCTCGTTCATGCCGCGCAACCTATCCGGCGGCGGGAAAGGCGCTACCTTGACTGCCACGGGACATCCCGCAGGGATCGAATGCAGTCCAGGAGGAATCATGACGTCGTCACGAGAACACAGGGTCGTCAGCACCGCGGTCGCCTTCCGGCTCGCCGCCGCCGCGCTCGCGCTCGCCATCCTCGCCCCCGCTGCACCGCTGGCCGGGCAGGAACGGGACCCGGATCACTTCGGCCCGGCGGACGTATTCGAACTCGAAGTCGCCGGCGATCCCCGGATCTCGCCCGACGGCTCCCGGGTCGTCTACGTGCGGTCCTCGATGGACATCATGACGGACCGTCAGCGCAGCAACCTGTGGATCGTCGACTACGACGGTTCGAACCACCGTCCGCTCCTCACCGGACAGACGAACTTCTCCTCTCCGCGCTGGTCACCGGACGGCACGAGGCTCCTCTACGTCGCGAGCGACGAGCACGGGAAGTCGCAGCTCTACCTGCGCTGGATGGACACCGGACAGACGGCCCTGCTCACGCAGTTGGAGCGAGGCCCGGGCGGGCTGTCCTGGTCCCCCGACGGGAGTATGATCGCCTTCAGCATGTTCGTCCCGGACACGCCGCCGCCCTTCGCGCAGATGCCGGCGAAGCCGGAAGGCGCGACGTGGGCGCCGCCCGCCACGACGTACGAGCGGCTCTACTACCGTTCCGACAGCCAGGGTTTCCTTCCGGTCGGGTACTCCCACGTCTTCGTACTTCCCGCGGAGGGAGGGACGCCGCGGCAGGTCACGCACGGCCCCTACAACCACGGGGGGACGCCCGAGTGGACGCCCGATTCGCAGCACCTGCTGATCTCGGCCACCCGGCGCGACGACTGGGAGTACGTGCGGGATTCCGAGATCTTCGAGTTCTCCGTCGCGGACGGGGCCGTCCGGCAACTCACGGACCGGCGCGGGCCTGACTCCGGCCCCGTGGTGTCACCCGACGGCGGGATGATCGCTTACACCGGCTACGACGACCGCTTCCTCGGGCACCAGGTGTCGAAGCTGTACGTGATGAACCGGGACGGATCCGGCTCGCGCCTCATCGCCGACGACCTCGACCGCTCGATCGGGAACGTGCACTGGGCAAGTGATGGGGCGGGGCTGTTCTTCCAGTATGACACCGAGGGGAACACGCGGCTCGCCCACGTCGACCTCGACGGGACCGTGACGGATGTCGTCTCCAGCGTTCAGGGGCTGTCGATCGGCCGTCCCTACGGAGGCGGCACCTTCTCCACCTCCGGGAACGACCGTTTCGCCTTCACCTACGGGACGCCGGACCACCCCGCGGACCTCGCGGTCACGAATCGCGGCGGCGATTGGCAGCGCCTCACGCATCTGAACGAAGACCTCTTCGCGCAGAAGGCGATCGGGGAGACGGAGGAGGTCTGGTACAAGTCCTCGCACGACGGACTCGACATCCAGGGCTGGATCGTGAAGCCGCCGGACTTCGACCCGAACCGCAAGTATCCGCTCCTGCTTGAGATCCACGGCGGGCCGTTCGCCAACTACGGCGACCGCTTCAGCGCCGAAGTCCAGCTCTTTGCGACAGCGGGGTACGTCGTCCTCTACACGAACCCGCGCGGCAGCACGAGCTACGGCGAGGACTTCGGGAACGAGATCCACCACGCGTATCCGAGCTACGACTTCGACGACCTGATGTCCGGGGTCGATGAGGTGATTTCGCGCGGATACATCGACGAGGATCAGCTCTTCGTCACCGGAGGGTCCGGCGGCGGAGTGCTGACGGCGTGGATCGTGACCCACACGGACCGCTTCGCCGCGGCCGCGTCGCAGAAGCCGGTCATCAACTGGTATTCGTGGGTTCTGACCGCGGACATGGGAGGCAGCGGAGGCATCAACTACTGGTTCCCGGGCGCGCCGTGGGACAACCTCGAGCACTACATGGAACGGTCGCCGGTTCACCACATCGCGAACGTGACGACGCCGACGATGCTCATCACGGGCGAGGTCGACTGGCGGACGCCGATGTCGGAGTCCGAGCAGTTCTACCAGGCGCTGAGGATCCGGAAGGTGCCGTCGGTGCTCGTGCGAATTCCCGAGGCGAACCACAGCATCGGCGCGCGTCCGAGCGGGCTGATCAGCAAGGTGCAGCACATCCTCGCCTGGTTCGAGCGCTACCGGACGAGCGGGACGACGACACAGTGAGGACGCGATGAGCCACGACCGGTCCGGCAGGTCGGACAGGGAACTCGGGCTCGACCGGGAGATCACGCGCCGCGACTTCGTCCAGTTGGCGGGGGCGGGGATCGCGGGCTCCGCGCTCCTCGGGTGCGGGACCGAGGCCCCCGGAGGCGGCAGCGGCATTGCGGTTCCGGGGATGGCTTCGGAGCCGTGGTCCGACGCGCTGGGGCCCGACTGGTACGGGCCGGGCGGAGTAGGGGACTACGCGCCCTCGCACGGAAACACGCCGGAGGTCGTCCGCTCGGCGCACTGGGTCCGCGACGGGCGGGCTCCGGGCGGGGGGGTGACGGACACCGGGGAGCGCTTCGACGTCGTGATCGTCGGAGGCGGGCTCGCGGGTCTCTCCGCCGCCCACCACTTCAAGCGGCACCGGCCGGCGGGGCGCTGTCTCGTCCTCGACAATCACCCTGTGTTCGGCGGCGAGGCGAAGCGCAACGACATCATGGTCGACGGCGTGCGCCTGGCCGGACCGCAGGGGTCCAACGACTTCGGTATACGCCCGCCCACCGGAGAGCCCGACGACTACTTCACGACGCTGGGCATCCCGCGCGAGTTCGAGTACGCCCCGGACGCGGGCCAGGTGAAGGCCCCGCTCGAGAACTACGGCTTCATGCACTGGGTCCAGGACCAGTTCTCCATCGGGCACTACTTCGGGGGGACGCGGCGAGGCGGGCGTCCCGGCTGGTCGGGCGGGTCGGGAGGCTGGGTCAACGGACTCTTCGGGGACACCTCCCGCGCGCCCTGGACGCCGGACGTACGGGAGGGCTTCGAGCGCTGGCGGAACGCGCGGGTCACGGATCACGTGCCCCCCGACGCCCCCGGGGGACCGGACAACCCCGGGCCGTGGCTCGACGGCATGACGCTCAAGGCCTACTACCAGGACGTGCTCGGCCTGCCGCCCGAAGTAACGGCGTACGTGGATCCGATCCTCGCCAGCATCATCGGGCTCGGCTGCGACGCGATCTCCGCCTGGTGGGGGATGCACTTCGATCTGCCCGGCTTCGGGCTGCCGTCCCGCTACGACGGCATGACCTTCCACTCCTTCCCCGGCGGGAACGCGGGGATCGCCCGCTATTTCGTGAAGGACGTCGTGCCGGACGGGATCGCCGGCGAGCGCACGCTGGGGGATGTCTTGAACGGGGCGATCGACTTCGGCGCCCTCGACCGGCCGGACCAGCCCGTGCGGCTGCGGCTGGGGTGCACTGCGATCGACGTGCGCCACGCGGGAACGGGCGATGGCCGCGTGCGCGTCACGTACGTGCACGGGGATCGCGCGTACTCCGTCGAGGCCGATGGAGTCGTGCTCGCGAGCGGGGGGTGGATGAACCGCTACATCGCGGCCGACCTGCCGGACGGGCACCGCGCGGCCTACGAGCACTTCCGCCACGGCCCGATCCTCGTCGCGAACGTGGCGCTCCGGAACTGGCGCTTCCTCGACCGCCTCGGGATCGCCGGCTGCTTCTACGAGGGCGACCTCGGCTTCTCGTGCAACATCCGGCGGCCCATGTACGCGGGCGACTACCGGCCGGTCCACGCGCCGGACCACCCGACGATGCTGACCTTCTACATCACCTTCGAGGCACCGGGTCCATCACCGGTCGATCAGGGGCTGGCGGGCCGCACGGAGATGCTGAGCACTTCCTTCACGGAATACGAGAGACGGCTGCGGGCCCAGATGGTGGAGCTTTTTGCGGAGGGTGGCTTCGATCCGGCGGAAGATATCGCCGGCCTCGTCCTCAACCGCTGGGGGCACGCCTACGTGGCGCCGGGTCCCGGCTTCTTCTTCGGGCGCGACGGGGCCCCGGCCCCGCCGGATGTGATTCGCGAGCCCTTCGGCCGCGTCGCGATCGGACATTCCGAACTGCGCGGGCACCAGAACTGGACCGGCGCGTCCGCCGAGGGTCGTCGAGCCGTCGAAGCCGTCCTCGATCTCATCTGATGCCACCGCGATGCAACGGGTAAAGCTGCGGGCGGGCTCCCGCGGCCTGTGGTCGCTCGCGCTTTGCGCGCTGGCGGGCTGTGCGTCGTCGGCCGTCCCGTCCATCGAGTACGAGATCCTGGGGACGTTCCCGCACGATCCCGCCGCGTACACGCAGGGCCTCCTCTTCCACGACGGAGCGCTCCTCGAGAGCACCGGCCGCTACGGCGAATCGAGTGTGCGACGCGTCGACGTGCCGACGGGCGAAATCCTGGCGAGCGTCGCGGTGGATTCGGCGCTCTTCGGGGAGGGACTCGCCCGAGTGGACTCCGAACTCGTGCAGCTCACCTGGAAGTCCGGCCGGGCCTTCGTCTACGATCTCGAGACCCTGCAGGTGCTCCGGGAGTTCACCTACGAGGGCGAGGGTTGGGGACTCTGCTACGACGGGGAGTCGCTCTGGATGTCCGACGGGTCGAACGCGCTCGAGCGGCGGAATCCGCAGGATTTCACGGTTCTCGCGACCGTCGAGGTCACGCGCGCGGGGTCACGGCAGGGTCGGCTGAACGAACTGGAGTGCGTGGACGACTGGATCTACGCCAACGTCTACCAGACGGACGTCATCGTCCGCATCGACAAGGCCACCGGCGAAATCCTCGGCGAAATCGACCTTTCGAGCGTCCCCCTCAGCGCCCGCCGCCCCGGCGACCCGGAAGCGGTGCTCAACGGCATCGCCTACGTCCCGGAGACCGGCGTCTTCCTCGTGACCGGCAAACTCTGGCCCAACCTGATCGCCCTACGGCTCGACGACTAGCAGGGCCGGGGCACCGACCGGACGCACCCGGTTTCGTCTCGCCCGTGTCGCTACAGGGCGCCGGCGAAGCGCTCGCCGAGGCTCTGGAGGCGAGCCACCGGTTCGTTGCTGAACACGAGGCGGAGTTGGTACTCCGCGTCCGGGCCGCCCCAGGCGTCCATGGGTGTGGCGGCGACGCCCGCGCGGGCGAGGAGCCGCTCGGAAAGCTCCCGGGCCGTAAGGCCGAGGGGCCGGGTGTTGACGAGCAGCGACCAGCCGCCCGCGGCGGGCCGGACCGGGTAGTCCCGAAGCGCCTCCAGCACCGCGTCGCGCCGGCGCTCCCAGCGCTTCACGCTGGCGGCCACATCCTCCGCTTCGTCGGCCGCGGTGAGCGCCGCCAGCGCGCCGGGCTGCCCGATTCCGACCCCCGTCACGACGTTGTAGATCCCCACCTTCGCGACAGCGGCCATGACGGCGGCCGGCCCGACGATCCAGCCGGTCCGCCAGCCGATCATGCGGTGCTCCTTCGAGACCGAGCCGACCGTGAGCGTGCGCTCCCGCATGCCGGGGAGGCCGGCCGGGTGCAGGTAGGAGCGGCCGTCGTAGAGGATGCGCTCCATCGCCGCGTTGTAGAGGAGCCACAGGTCGTGGCGCTCGCACAGTTCCGCGACGACGGCCCAGTCGTCGGCGCCGAGCACGCCGCCGGACGGCATCGACGGGTTCATGATGAAGAGCGCCCGGCTCCGGTCGCCGACGCACCCGGCGAGGGCGTCGAGGTCGAGTCGCCAGCCTCCCGCGGGATCGTACCGCCAGGGCGCGAGCCGGGGGCGCGCGCCGGCCAGCCGCGCGCGCTGGAGCATGCCGGCGTAGGTGGGGTCGGTGACGATCACCTCGTCGCCCGGGTCCACCGTGGCCAGCAGGGCGTTGAACAGGCCCTCCGTGCCGCCCGCGGTGATCACGCATTCGCGGGCAGGATCGTAGTCCCGTCCGGAGAGCCGGGCGACGTGCCGGGCGGCCGCCGCGCGGAGGTCGGCCCGGCCCGTGAAGGGCAGGTAGCTGTTGGCGGCCGGCGATTCGAGCGCGGCGCGGGTGGCGGCCACGGCCGCCGCGGGCGGGCGCAGGTCGGTGTCGAGGTTTTCGAGCCGGAGGATGTCGGGATCGCCCGCCGCCGCCCGCGCCACCCCGTCGATGTCGAAGCCCGGAATGTCGGCCAGCCGCCCGGGCGGTGGACGCGCGCTGCCCTCCGCGCCGCTCACCCGCCCATCCTCCGCTGCAGGGCATCGAGTGCCGCCATGAGGTCGGGCTCGTCCGACAACACGCCCAGCAGCGGGTCGGCGTCCAGTTCCCGCGCCCTCTCGGGCATCGTCCGAATCGTGAAGTCCTCCATGGAGAGCCCCTCTCCCACTTCGGCCCAGCCCAGTGGCGCCGACACCGTCGCCCCGGCCCTCGGACGGACAGAATACGGCGCCACCACGAGCCGCCCTCGGCCGTTCTGCACGTAGTCGATGTAGATCTTGCCGTCCCGCCCCGCCGGGTTCCGCACGATCGTGGCCCGGTCGGGAATCTCGGCCGCCACCGCCTTCGCGAGAAGGAGCGCGAGCGTGCGCGACTGCTCGTAGTCGAGTTGCCCGCCGAGCGGGATCATCACGTGGATCCCCGAGGACCCGCTCGTCTTCGGATAGCTCGGCAGCCCGATCTCCTCGCACATGTCACCGATCGTGCGCGCGACCTCCACGACATCCTCGAAGGGGGCGTACGCCTCCTCCCCGTCCCGCTTGTGTTTGGGGTCGAGGTCGAGGAGGCACCAGTCCGGGCGGTCCAGGCTCCCGATGCGGCTCGCCCACACGTGGAGCGGAATGGCCCCGAGATTCGCGACGAACACCAGCGTGGCGGGGTCGTCGGCGATGAAGTAGTGGATGTCGCGTTCGGAACCGTCGCTCCAGATCGCCTCCGTGCGCACCCACTCGGGCTGGAACCCGGGTGCGTTCTTCTGGAAGAAGGATTTTCCGTCGACCCCGTCCGGATACCGCGTCAGCACGAGCGGCCGGTCCTTCAGAAACTTCAGCAGCCACGGCGCGATGTCCCGGTAGTACGCGATCAGATCGCCCTTCGTGTATCCCTCCTCCGGCCAGAAAATCTTGTCGAGATTCGAAAGCGGCAGTTCCTCGACCGGCGGGGGCGAAGTGTCGACCCGCACCGGATCCGCGAGCGCCGCGCGCGGATCCCGCGGAAGCCGGCAGTCCGTGGGGAGCACGTGCTCCTCGTCCTCGGCCCCGGTCCGTTCCCCCGGCGCCGGAACGCGGCGCAGGAACACGGAGTGCCGGAGAAGGCCGCCCTCCGTGACTTCCTTGTAGCGGACTTCGGCGACGAGGCGGGGTTCGACCCAGGTGTGATCGTCTCCCGCGGGAGCGGGGGTCACGAACGCGGGGGCGTCCGACTTCAGGTCGTCGAGCCGGGTCCGGAGGTCGGCCAGAGTCTTGTCGTCGAAGCCCGTCCCGACGCGGCCGACGTAGTGGAGCGCGAGGTCATCGTCGCCCGCCGGCGCTCCCGAAGCGGAGTCGGCGGGGCCGTAGGCGCCGAGGTGGAGGGCCCCGAAGCCCGTCCGCGACCCGGCGGGACTCGTGAAGCCGACGATGACGAAGCGGTTCCGGCGGGCCGCGTGGATCTTCATCCAGTCGGGCGAACGGCCGCCGCTGTACCGGGACTCGGCGCGCTTGGCCATGATCCCCTCCAGACCCATGCCCTGAACCTGCCGGAGCAGGGCCTCCCCGCAGCCCTCGAAGTGTTCGCTGAAGCGGATCGGACCCGCTTCCGGCACCACGTCGCGCAGGAAGCGACGCCGCTCCGAGAGCGGGAGATCGCGCAGATCGCGGTCGTCGAATGCGAGCAGGTCGAAGGCATAGAAACTCGCCGGCGCCTCGAAGGAGGCGCGCCGGATATCGTGCGGACGCGAGAGCCGGGCGCGCTTCTGAAGGTGCCGGAAGCTGGGGTAGCCGGCGGCGTCGTGGACGACGACTTCGCCATCGAGGACGATTCGCCGGAAAGGGAGCTTGCGCAGGGCGCGCGCGATATCCGGGAAGGTCGGGAGCGCGTCGTGTCCGTTCCGGGTCAGAAGGCTCCCATCGCCCGCGACGGCCGAGGCCAGCATGCGGTAGCCGTCCAGCTTGAGTTCGAAGTGCCACGCGGGGTCGTCGAACGCGTCTTCGCGCGGCTGGGCGAGCATGAACTCCACCTCCGAAGGGTCGACCGGCCGCTCCGGCGCGCCCGCCGCCTCGAGAGCCGCGGCCACGTCGTTCCCCGGATACCAGCCCTCCTCCCGCCGCGCCATCTGCTCGACGGTGAGGCCGGACAGGATGGAACTCTCGGGAAGCGACCCATCCTCGAGAATCGGGTGTCCGCCGCGCCGCTCGCGGATGAGCAGCCATTCCCTGCCGGTCTCTCCCTTCGCGAGCCGCACGAGCGTCCACACGCCCTTGAGTTTGTGGCCCCGAAGCTCGAACAGGAGCTTGCCCTTTTCGAGTCCCTCCTCCGGATCTTCGAGCATGAGGCAGCGGCCGATATCCCATACGATCATCTCGCCGCCGCCGTACTCGCCGGCCGGAATCACGCCCTCGAACTCGATGTATTCGACCGGGTGGTCCTCGACGTGCATCGCGAGCTTCTTGTCGGCGGGATCGGCCGAGATGCCCTTCGGCACCGCCCAGGAGACGAGGACGCCGCCGATCTCCAGCCGCAGGTCGTAGTGCCGTCGGGTCGCCGCGTGCAACTGGACGACGAACACGCCGACGCCCGTCCCGGGCGCCCCGCCGAAGGGCTCCGGCGTGCGCTCGGAAGCTCGCTTGTCCCGGTACTCCTCGAGTTTCCCTCGGGGCATACTCGCGGCGCTGCCTCCCGACGTGGTCCGGCAGCCCGATTTTCGGTGCCGGTGTGCATGATCCGTCCCGAAACCTATAATTCGTCCCCCCGGTCCGGCATCAGACCCGGGGTTCGGCCGGGCGCCGGCATCGCGCCGGCGGTTCGGCGCGCACACGGAGAAGACACAGGATGGCTCCTCGACCCATCGCGACGGCGACGATCTCGTTCGGGCTCGTTTCGATCCCGTGCCAGCTCTATTCGTCCGCCGAGAACTCGCAGAAAGTTCGCTTCAACTTCCTCTCCCCCGAAGGCGCTCGCGTGAAGCAGCAGTACGTGGACGCCAAGACGGGAGAGCCGGTCGAGCGCCGGGATCTCATCAAGGGCTACCAGTTCGCGAAGGACCAGTACGTGACGTTCAAGCCGGAGGAACTGAAGGCGCTGGAGGCGGAGGCGACGCAGGCGATCGAGATCGTCGAATTCGTGCCGGTGGACCAGGTCGAGCGGGCGTATATCGGGAAGACGTACTACCTGGGACCCGCGCGCGGAGGGGACAAGGCCTACAGCCTCCTCGGAGCCGCGATGAAGAAGACGGGCTGGGCCGCGCTCGCGAAGTATGCGGCGCGGGGCAAGCAGTATCTCGTCCTCGTGCGGCCAGTCGGGGATCACCTCGTCCTGGAGCAACTCCACTACGCGCACGAGGTGCGGGACATCTCGGACGTACCGTCCGGAGAGGGCGAGGTCGTCGATGCGGAACTCGGTCTCGCGGTGCAGCTGATCGAGCAGATCGCCTCGGAGGATTTCGATCCGTCCAAGTACGAGGATGAGGTCGGACAGCGCATGCTCGAAGCGGTCGAGCGGAAGGTCGCCGACGGAACCGAGATCACCGCGCCCGTGGAGGAGGAGACGACGGCGCAGGTCATCGACCTCATGGCCGCCCTCCGGGCGAGCGTTTCCGGCGCCGACGAGACGGAGGCCGGGGCCGACGACCAGTCGGCGAGCGAGCCGCAGAAGAAGAAAGCCGCGGGGTCTTAGCCGGACTCAACGAGAAGAAGACCACCCAAGGAGAATCCGATGCGGGTTCGATCCGTCGCGCTGTTCGCGTCCATCCTTCTGTTGCCGGTGTGGCAGGGTTCCGGCAACCCTCCGCCCTCCGCCCCGACCGTCGACGATCTGCGGGCCGGCGTCCCGGACCGGATCGCCGCCTTCGATGCGGCCGACACGGAGACGCTGCGGGTCCCCGGGCTCGAGGCCGGCGTCGAGATTCTCAAGGATCTGTGGGGCGTCAGCCACATCTACGCCGAGACGGAGCACGACCTCTTCTTCGCGCAGGGATACAGCGCCGCTCGCGACCGCCTCTTCCAGTTCGAACTCTGGCGCCGCCAGGCCACGGGCACGGTCTCCGAGATCCTCGGTCCCCGGGAACTGGAACGGGACCGCGGCGCGCGGCTGTTCCGCTTCCGCGGCGACCTGGAAGCGGAACTGAACCACTACCACCCGCGCGGCGCGGAGATCATTCGGGCCTTCACGGACGGGATCAATGCGTACATCGCCGAGACGGAGCGCGACCCGGACCTGCTCCCGGTCGAGTTCGAGATGCTGGGCATCCGTCCGCAGCCGTGGACGCCCGACGTCGTCATCTCCCGCCACCAGGGCCTGCTCATGAACATCGGGCAGGAACTCGATCTCGGAATCGCCGTCGCGGCGGTGGGGGCGGAGAAGGTGAAGGAGGTCTCCTACTTCCATCCCGGTGAACCGGATATCGATCTCGACCCGGCGGTCGACGGATCGCTCCTGCGGCGCGAGATCCTCGACGTGTACCGGGCCTTCCGCGGACCCGTCCGGTTCCAGCCGGAGGACATCGATCCCCGCTTCCGTGCCACGGCGTCCGACGCGGAGGCCTTCGCTCTGCGGACGCTCCGGGAGGAAGCCGAGGCCGAGGCGTACGAAGCGGAGCGCCTCGAGGCGGAACGGATGGGGACGGGGAGCAACAACTGGGTCGTGGCGGGGAGCCGCACGCTGAGCGGACACGCGATCATGGCGAACGATCCGCACCGGGTGCAGGCGGCGCCCTCCTTGCGCTACCTGGTCCACCTCGTGGGGCCGGGCTGGAACGTGATCGGCGGGGGCGAGCCGGTCCTCCCGGGCATCTCGATCGGACACAACGGATACGGGGCGTGGGGCCTCACCGTCTTCCAGACCGACGCGGAGGACCTCTACGTCTACCGGACGCATCCGGAGGACCCGGACCGCTACCTGTACCGCGGCGACTGGGAGGCGATGCGCGTGATCGACGACGAGATCCCGGTCGAAGGGCGGGGGCCGGAGCGGGTGCGGCACAAGTACACGCGGCACGGACCCGTCGTGTACGAGGACCGCGGCAACGGCCTCGCCTACGCGGTGCGCGCGGGATGGATGGAGATCGGCGGCGCGCCCTACCTCGCCAGCCTGCGCATGAACCAGGCGAAGACGTGGGAGGAATTCCGGGACGCCTGCAATTACTCGAACATCCCCGGCGAGAACATGGTGTGGGCCGATGTGGACGGGAACATCGGCTGGCAGTCCGTGGGGATCGCGCCGATCCGCCGCAACTGGTCTGGCCTCGTCCCGGTGCCCGGGGACGGCCGCTACGAGTGGGACGGCTACCTCGAGATCGTGCACAAGCCACACGTGTTCAACCCGGACAAAGGGTTCTGGTCGACGGCGAACCAGAATCTCGTTCCGCCCGGCTACGAGCACCGCGACGCGGTGGGCTGGAGCTGGAGCGACCCCTTTCGGAGCGCGCGCATCGACGAAGTCCTCGCGACGGGAAGGCGCTTCACGATGGCGGAGATGATGCAGTTGGCGACGGACTACGTGTCGCTCCCGGCGCGCTCCCTGGTGCCGATGCTGCGCGGCGTGGACCTGCCCGCAGCGGCGGAGGCGGCCCGAGGCGAGTTGCTCGACTGGGATTTCGCGCTGGCCCCGGAGTCCCGCGAAGCCGCGATCTACGTGTCGTGGGAGCGTGAGATCCAGAGGCAGATGGTACCGCTCGTCGTTCCGGCCGAAGTCCGCGCGTCGCTCGGACGCCTGTCGATGAAGAAGATCATCGATTGGCTCGGCTCGCCGCCCGCGTGGTTCGCAGCGCTCGGAGACGGGGACCCCGTGGCGGGCCGCGACGTCTTCCTTGCCCGCACGCTGGCCGACGCCCTGGAGGGGCTGGAGGATCGCTTCGGCGGCGACCCCTGGCGCTACGGCGACGTGCGCTTCAAGCACGCCCGGTTCCGGCACCCGCTATCCGGAATCGTGAACGCCGACATGCGGGCGCGCCTCGAGGTGGGGCCGCTCCCGCGCGGCGGCAACGGCTTTACCGTGAACCAGACGGGAGGCGGGGACAATCAGACCTCGGGCCCCTCCTTCCGGATCATCGCGGAGGCGGGGGATTGGGACACGGCCGTGTTCACGAACACGCCGGGGCAGGGCGGAGATCCCGACGACCCCATGTACCGGAACCTGTTCGAGGGCTGGGCGAAGGACCGCTTCTTCCCCCTCTACTACTCCCGCGAGCGCGTGGAAGCGGCCGTCGCCGACCGCCTGATGCTGACGCCGAACTAGCGGCAGCAGATCGAACCGCCGCGCCCCGCTATCGGATTCGCAGGGCCCACACCGATATGTGTCGCGGAGTCCGGCCACCGCCGGGAGAAGAGACCTTGAAGCTCGTCGGGGCCAGGGCCCCCTTCGGACTCCAGCGAAGCAATGCGCCGGAGCCGGCACGCACGCTCCAATTGTGTTCGTGCGCCGACGCCGTCGAGGCGTACGGGCGGAGCCAGTTTTCCTCCGAGAACCGCCGCCAGATGTCCGCAAGATCCCAGGACCACAACCAGTTCGCGCCGTGCAGATCCATCCACAGCGACATGTAGAAGGCGGCCAACAAGTGCTCGACCCGCGTCTCGGCGACCTCCTCCAAAGAGGCATACCCGACATGGGGTGACTGCGTCAGACGGTGCATCAGCGCCTGTTCGCCTCCGGTGTAGTCGCCGCCGTACCGGTCCATGACGTACCGCAGGAGCATCGACGGTACATCGTATTGGGCTCTCGTGCTGCGGCACGGCCCGTCGTTGCCCTGCGACCGGCGCCCGACCCACGAACACTGTTCCGGGGCCCCCGACACCCGCCGGCCACGAGAGTAGCCGGGGTCCCAGCCGAAGAACCGGGCCAGCCCGCCGACCCACTCCGCATACCAGGCCTTCCCGCTGTTGTAGGCGTCCCACCCCCGGTCCGAGGTCGATTCGTGTCCGAAGAGCCGGTAGGCGACGAGCTGCTCGGCCAGCGTGGCCCCGCCTTCGGCCTCCCAGGTCGTCTTGTAACCTGCTCCGTTGAACACGTAGGCGCCCCTTTGCACGATGTGTGTTACTTCGTGTGTCAACAGGGACGGGTAGTAATCCAGTACCTCCTGCCTGGTCCACGCACGCCCGTGTACGCCGCTGGAGTCGGGAACGACACCGTAGAAGATCTCCGCTTCGTTGCTCGTCCATGCGGTCGATGCATAAAGGTCTCCCACCCAGACGAACCCGCCGATCCGCGTTGCATTGACATCCTTCGTCATGAGGACCAGGAAACGCTCGTTGCCGTCGACATCGGAGAGCCCGCCGAAGTACGCGTCATGCACCGGCTTCGTGTGCGACGTGTAGAACGCATCGAGCGTGGTCAGCTCGGAGGCCGTGAGCCCGCCGGGTGGATTGGCGAGATCCTCCAGCCAGATCCCGTTGGCACCCCTGAGACGGACGACGGCCCTCACCGTGTCGCGTTCGCTGCAATCGCCAAAGCAGCCGCCGAACAACGTCACCGTGTCACCGGTGGAGTACTGTCGTCCGTCCGCCGCGGTCGGCGATGCGATGGGGGTCCCCGGCCCCAGGCTGCGGAGCAGCTCGTCCTCCCTCTCCATAAAATGGTTGTGCACTTCCCAGTCTCGGCGTGAAGCCGGTTGGTGCGGATCGGATCCGGTGCCTCGGTCGGCCCCGGCCCCGGCGGTGCCCGGCGCGAACCCGTCCGGAATCGGACCCGCGAAGGCGACCCCTTCGCGGGCGGCGCGTTGAGCGCCTTCCTGCCTGGAAGCGGCGGCGGACACGCCGAGGCTCGTGAACACGTCCAGATCGCCGGGAATGCCGGAAACGGTGACCGGCGACAGGGACGACGGCTCATCGGCGGTCGACACCACCCCGATCAGCCACTCACCGCCCGTCGAGTCCCCCGGCAGCAGCAGGCATCCGTTACCGGCGTACGTATAGCGGTACCAACCGGGGTCGAGGTCGATGCGCTCGCGATCCGTCGGCGTCACGCTCACCGGCCGGGCGTCGCTCAAGCCCAGAACCGTCACGTCAAGTTCGGCCTTTCGCGGCGGAAGGCAGTCGCCGCGCGGGACGCGGATGGTGAGTTGCGTTGCGCTCGCAGCGGTCACCGGGGCGGGGACGCCGTCGACGAGGACGAGATTGTTCGCGATGGAAGTCGCGAATCCCCGTCCATGGATCGTCGCCTCCTCTCCCTCGAGCAGGACGGCGGGTTCCACCGTCCCGATCTCGACCCCGTCCACGGTGACCGAGAAGCTCTGGCTGACGCTCAGACCGCCGTGGTCGGTACCCGTGACCGTCACCTCCGACTTACCCCTCGCCACGGCGGTCACCGTGAGCCCGACGCCGGCGACGTGCACGGACGCCACGGTCTCATCCGAACTCGTCGCGGTGTAGGCGAGCGCCTCGCCGTCCGGGTCCCGCACATACCGTGTGAGAAGCACGGTCTCCGAAGCGCCCGACGCCAGATCCAGTGCGGGGACCGCCGTGACTTCGGGCGCCCGGTTGGGGACCGTCACGGCGAAACTCTGCGTCGCAGTCAGGCCTCCCGGGTCGACGGCGGTGACCGTGACATCCGCGACACCGGTCCGCGCGGCAACCAGCGTGAGTTCGCTGCCCGTGGCGGCGACGGTGACCACCTGACGGTTTGACGTGGTCGGGGTGTACGCGAGCGCAGTCCCGTCCGGGTCACTGAAGAATTCGTCCAGCGACATGGTCGCCGACTCCCCCGCCACTATCTCGCGCGGCGGGATCGTCCCCTCCGCGACCGGTGCCCGGTTGGCGGCGAGGGGCGCGGACGTCGGCAGGGCATCACCGCAGGCGCCGAACCATGTGGCCACCGCCAGCGTCAATGCGCCTGCGCAGGCGCTCCGCGTGCCGTCGTGTGGTGAGGCCGACGTCGATGATCTGCCCGCCTTGGGCAAGCGAACTCCCATCCTCCGGCGTTCCTTGGGCTGGAGGGGTGGAAACAGCTTTCAATAAGAAAATTTAGGTGAAGTCGAAGTGTGGCGCGCCACCAAAATGGGGGGGTAGATGTTCGGTTCTGGCGCCTGGCGGGGTCTCTGGATCGCCCGATACCGGTGCCGAACTAGCGCTCGAGGTAGAAGCCGATGAGGCCCTGGTGCCGGGGCGGGTCGGCGCCGAGCTGACGGAGCATCGTCGTCACCTGGCCCCGGTGGTAGGTGGCGTGATTGACGACGTGCTGCAGCATGTGCCAGAAGACGGCGTGCATCGGTTCGCCATCGAAGAACCGGTAGTCCATCACGCGGTGGATGTCCTCGGGGCCGAGTTCCGCGACGAAACGGCGGACCCGCGCCTCTTCTTCCAGCCAGCGCGCGCGAATGTCGCCTGCGGTCTCGAAGTCGGCGGCAGGCAGGTGCTCCGTCGGGAAGTGTCCCCGCCAGCGTGAGCACCAGACCCATTCGGCCGATACGACGTGGGCGAGCGTGTCGCGGATGGAGCCGAAGCTGCTCCCCAGGTCCCGGCGGAAATCTTCGGGCGCGATCCGCTCGACGGCATCGAGCGTCCCGTCGCGGGCCCAGTAGTGGAAGTCGAGAAGTGTGATCAGCGCATCGCGGGTCATGGGAGGAGTCTACTCGCCGCGACCGCCGGCTGCATCTCCCGGACGCACAGCCGGAAGTCCGTCTCGCGTTTGCAGCGGGCGCGGCGCTTCGGCTAGATTCCATGGCTGTTCCGCAGACGCCTCCGCCGGAGGCCGACAACCAGCGTGTGGGGAAGACATGAAAGCAGGCATACATCCGGAGTACGCACCCGCGAAGATCACCTGTGCGTGCGGCCGGGAGACCGAGACCGCGTCGACGGTGGGCGAGATCCACGTCGAGATCTGTTCGCACTGCCACCCCTTCTTCACGGGGCGGCAGAAGCTCGTTGACACGGCGGGACGCGTGGAACGGTTCATCGCCAAGTACGGCGATGGGAACACCCGCAGCGAGGAGAAGGACGCGGTGGAGAAGGAAGAGGCCGCGGAAGAGGAGGCAGTGGCGGCGGATGCCTGAGCCGGAGGCGTCCGGCGCTCGACACCGCATTTCAAGTGACGGGGTTCCTCGCGGACCCCGTTTTCATGTAGGGAACGAATGATGTCGGATCGGGACACGCTCGAGGATCGCCTGCGCGACGCCGCCGAGCGGCACGAGACGCTGGCGCGCCGGATGGCGGAGCCCGAAGTGCTGTCGGATATGGCGCTCCTGCGCGACCTGGCGCGCGAACACTCGGCGCTGGAGCCGGTGGCGCACGCGGCGACGCGCCACTTCAAGCTCCTCGACGATCTGCGCCAGGCGCGGGAAGTCGCGGTGGAGTCCGAGGGCGAGTTGGCCGAAATGGCCGCGGCCGAGGTTGCCGAGCTGGAGGCGGAGCGCGAGGCGGCGCGGGAAGAACTCCGCCGGCTCCTGGTTCCGAAGGACCCGCTCGACGACCGGCCCGCCGTGGTGGAGATCCGCGCCGGAACGGGCGGGGACGAAGCCGCGCTCTTCGCGGCGGACCTGTACCGGATGTACGCGCGCTTCGCCGCGGAGTCCGGCTGGGACGTGGAACTCATCAGTACGAGCGAGGGCGCGCTCGGGGGACTCAAGGAAATCGTCTTTGTCGTGCGCGGATCCGATGCCTATGGCCGCCTCCGCTACGAGTCCGGGGTCCACCGCGTCCAGCGTGTGCCCGAAACTGAAAGCCAGGGTCGGCTGCATACCTCCGCCGCGACGGTGGCCGTCCTCCCCGAAGCGGAGGAAGTGGACATCGAGATCGACCCGGCCGACCTCAAGATTGACGTGTTTCGCTCCTCGGGGCCCGGCGGGCAGTCCGTGAACACGACCGACTCCGCGGTGCGGGTCACGCACCGGCCGACCGGGCTCGTGGTGTCGTGCCAGGACGAGAAATCGCAGCACAAGAACAAGGCGCGGGCGCTGAAGGTGCTTCGGAGCCGGCTGCTCGACCGGCTGGTCGCCGAACAGGAGGCGGAGCGGGCCCGTGAGCGGCGCACGCAGGTGGGGACGGGTGACCGCTCCATGAAGATCCGGACGTACAACTTCCCCCAGAACCGCGTGACGGATCACCGCATCCACTTCACCACCCACCGCCTGGAGGCCATCCTCGCCGGCGACCTGGGAGAGGTTGTGGAGGCGCTGCGACTGGCCGGGACGGAGGAGCGGATGGCGGCGGGGGGCGGATGATCGATCCGCCGCCGGGCGGGGCGGCGCGACGCCCGGCGGGTCCGACGCGCCGAGAGATCGTGGAGGGCGTTCGGCGCGAGCTCGAGTTGGCCGGACTGGAGGCGCCGCGCGTAGAGGCCGAGCGACTCGTGGCCGCGGCGCTCTCGCTGTCCGTGAGCGAGCTTGGCGTCTCGGGCGGGGAACGCATCGATCCCGGCGGCGCCGCGGCTGTGGCGCGCGCCGTTTCCCGCCGTCTCGAAGGGCAACCGCTCCAGCACATCGAGGGCACAGTCGATTTCCGGCGCGTCCGCCTCGTGTCGGATGGCCGCGCTCTCATCCCGCGACCGGAGACCGAGCAGCTCCTCGACCTCGTCGCCGCCTGGCGCCGTGACCGGAGCGCACCCGTCGACGCACTCGATATCGGCGTCGGATCGGGCGCCATCGCGATCGCGCTCCTCGACGAGGGCATCGCCGCCCGCGTCGTCGGGCTCGACGTATCGGCGGACGCGCTCGACCTGGCCCGCGAGAACGCCCGCCGCGCGGACGCCGACGGACTCGAACTGCGCCTCTGCCCGCCCGACATCTGGTCCGCGCTCGAGACCGGCGAAACCTTCGACCTCATCATCTCCAACCCGCCTTACGTCACGACCTCGGAGTGGAACGGCCTCGATTCCGTCGTCCGGGACCACGAGCCCCGCGTCGCACTGGACGGCGGGGAGGACGGACTGGACGTGATTCGAACCGTCGTGTCCGGCGCCGCGGCCGGTCTCCGGGAAGGCGGCGCTCTCTTCCTTGAGATCGGGACGTCTCAGGGTTCCGCGGTGATGACGCTGCTCGAGGCGGAGCCGAGTCTCGCGGACCGCCGGGTGCGCATCGATCTCGCCGGCCGACCGCGATTCGCATCGGCGCGGAGGCGCAGCTCCGGCTAGCAATGTCCCCCGGTCGTTCAAGTCGCGTCGGGGTCGGGGCCGGGTTATACTCGGGCGTCGAATCGTCTGCCCGGGCCCGCGGATGGCGAACGGGGAGGGCACGGGAGATTCGCACCTCCGCCCGCTGTCGGCGTGACCTGCCGGCCCGGGGTGCTTCCTGATTCCGTTTCGAGCCGGAGACATGGACGAGCGAGACCGCATGCTGGAGAAGGCGCAGGAGGTAGGGCGGATCATCTCCCAGTTGCCCGAATACGCCTACCTGCGCGCGGCCCGCCGCGAGATCGACGAGGATCGCGACGCGACGGAGCTGCTCAACCGGATGCGCGACCTGCAGAGCGCGCTCATGGAAGCGGTCGGCCGCGGCGAGCAGCCGAGCGAGGAGCAGGAACGGGAGTTCGCGGAACTGCAGGAGAAGGTCCAGACGAACGCCCGCTACCAGGCCCTCATCTCCTCCCAGGCGAACTTCGAGAAGCTCATGGAGCGGGTGGATCGAGCGATCGGGGAGGGAGTCCGCAAGGGGGAGGAAAGCCGGATCATCCTCCCGACATGAAGGCGGTTCGCGACCTGGGGGAGCGCGCGTTGCGCGCGATCTTCGAGCCGGCCATGGCGTGGCTCACGAGACGCCGCGTCCACCCCAACGTCATCAGCACGCTCGGTTTCGTCATCACCTGCAGTTCGGGGTATTTCTTTCATCAGCATCATGTGAGCACGGCCGGCTTCCTCGTCCTCCTCGGCGGGGTGTTCGACCTGTTCGATGGCACGGTCGCCCGCCGCACGGGCCTGGCGTCGTCCTTCGGCGCTTTCTACGACTCGACGCTCGACCGGCTGTCCGAGATCGTCGTGTACCTGGGACTCCTCTCGCTGTACAACGACTACCGTCTCGAGCTGGGCGACGTGGGGATGATCTACTGGATCGTACTCGCGCTCGCCGGTTCGCTGATGATCAGCTACACGCGCGCCCGGGCCGAGGCACTCGGCATCGCCTGCTACGTCGGGCTCATGCAGCGCCCGGAGCGGGTCATCCTGATCGGCTTCGCCGCGCTGATCTTCGGCGAGACGACCATGTTCGGACACCAGGGTCTCGTACTCAGGGTCGTGATCATCGTTCTCGCGATTCTCACCAACCTGACCGCCTTCCAGCGGATCTGGTGGGTGTACCGGAATACGCGGCCCGACGGCGAGCCGCCCGGGAAGTCGAACTGAACCAGACACGGAGTGAACCGGCATCGTGGATTCGGATAGATCACCTGCAACCATTGCCTCCGCGGAAGGAACGCTCGGCGTTCTTCTCGTAGGGCTCGGAGCGGTCTCGACGACTTTCATCGCGGGCGTGGAAGCGGCACGCCGCGGGCAGAACCGGCCCATCGGATCGCTCACCCAGATGAATACGATCCGGCTCGGCAAGCGGACCGAGAATCGCACCCCGTTCATCCGCGACTTCGTGCCGCTGGCCGAACTGGACGACCTCGTCTTCGGCGCCTGGGACCCGATTCCCGACAACGCCTACGAGTCGGCCAAGGTGTGCGGCGTCCTCCGGCCGGAGGACATCGATCCGCTTGCCGACTTCATGCGGGGAATCGAACCGATGCCGGCCGCCTTCGACCGCGCCTACGTAAAGAAGCTCGACGGCTCGAACGTGAAGACGGGCGCGAACAAGCGGGAACTCGCCGAACAACTCCGAGAGGACATCCGCCGTTTCAAGGCGGAGAACGGCTGCGACCGCCTCGTGATGGTGTGGGCGGCTTCGACCGAGATCTTCATGAAAACGAGTCCGGTGCACGACAGCCCGGACTCCTTCGAGCGCGCGATGGAGGAGAACCACCCCGACATCGCTCCCTCCATGCTCTATGCGTGGGCCGCGCTCATGGAGGGCGTGCCATTCGCGAACGGGGCGCCGAATCTGACCTGCGACATCCCGGCGCTTCTCGCGCTCGCGGCCGAGCGGGGCGTCGCGATCGCCGGGAAGGACTTCAAGACCGGCCAGACGCTGATGAAGACGATTCTGGCTCCGGGTCTCAAGGCGCGCATGCTCGGCCTCAACGGCTGGTTCTCGACGAATATCCTCGGCAACCGGGACGGCGAGGTGCTCGACGATCCGGAGAGTTTCAAGACGAAGGAGGAGTCGAAGCTCGGGGCCCTCGAATATATCCTGCAGCCGGACATGTACCCGGACCTCTATGGAGACATGTATCACAAGGTCCGCATCAACTACTATCCGCCGCGCGGTGACAACAAGGAGGGCTGGGACAATCTCGACATATTCGGCTGGATGGGGTACGGAATGCAGATCAAGATCGATTTTCTGTGCCGCGACTCCATCCTGGCCGCGCCCATCGTTCTGGATCTGGCGCTCTTTCTCGACCTCGCGGCGCGCTCCGGACTGTCGGGAGTCCAGGAATGGCTGTCCTTCTACTTCAAGGCGCCGCAGACGGCTCCGGACCTGTATCCGGAACACGATATTTTCATCCAGCATTGGAAGCTCAAGAACACGTTGCGCTGGCTGAGGGGGGAGGAACAGATCACCCATCTCGGCGTGGAGTACTACGACTGAATGAAGGGGTGCTTCCTCGTATTCGAGGGACCCGAGGGAGCGGGGAAATCGCTCCAGCTCGAACGGCTGGCCGAACGGCTGGCCGCATCCGGGGTGCCTCACACGGTGACGCGCGAACCCGGCGGCACGGCGGCCGCGGAAGCGATCCGTAGCGTCCTCCTGGACCGGCCGGAACTGCGACTCGACGGGGTCGCCGAACTCCTGCTCTTTTCGGCGTCCCGCCGAGCCCATGTCGAGGACGTGATCCGGCCCGCGCTGGAGCGTGGCGAGTTCGTCCTCTGCGACCGCTTCGAGCTTTCCACCCGGGTCTACCAGGGCTGGGCGCGCGGAGTCGCCGCGAAGACGGTCGAACAGGTCACCCGCGCCGCGACCGGCGGTCTCGTTCCGGATCTATACCTCGTGCTCGACGTACCGGTGAAGGTGGGGCTGGGTCGCCAATGGCAGGATCAGGAAGACCCCGGCCAATTGGCCTTCTTCGGCCCCGCTCCCGATCGAATCGAACTCGAGAAGCGATCGTTCCGCGAACGCGTGCGGGAGGGGTACCGACAGTTCGCGGCGGAAGAGAAGAGGATCGTGCTCGTCGACGGCTCGGGGACCCCGGATGAAGTGGAGGGTCGGGTTCTGAGGCTTCTGGAGGAGAGATTCCCGGATCGTTTCTGAGCGCGAACTTTCCTCTTTGGCGGCACGGTGTGACATTGACGGTAGCGGCGGAGTGCCGCTCGAACGCGGCCCGACGCGGCCGCCACCACGGAGGCTGCATGAGACTGGAGCGATCCTGGACGACGGGAGTGCTGGTCGGCGCCATCGCCCTGGCGACCGGAGGCTGGCTGATAAATCAGAGCGGGGCCGCGAGCGGTGGCGAAAGCCGCCGGCTCCTGGATGAAATCCACCGTCTGATCTCCGCCCGCTTCGTTGACGAGATCCCGCCGGAGGAGTTGTACCAGATGGCGATCGACGGGATGCTCGAGAATCTGGGCGACCCGTATACGACCTTCCTTGAACCTCGGGATTCCGAGGATCTGCGTCTCACCACCACGGGCAACTACGGTGGACTCGGCGTCCGGATCGACGTGAAGGACGACTGGATCACGGTCGTTCAGGTGCTCCCCAACTCGCCGGCGCTCCGGGAAGGACTCGAGGTCGGCGACCGCATCATCGAGGTCGAGGGCGAATCCGCCGAGGGCTGGTCGGTGGACAAGGCCGTAGACACGCTGCGGGGGGAGAAGGGGGCGCCGGTCAACATCACCATTGCGAGGGTAGGCGTGGACCTGCCGCTCGCGATTCGCATCGTGCGCGACGTCATCCAGGTGGCGCAGGCGCAGGGCTTCATCCTGGACGACGATATCGGATACGTGACGCTGCGCGGCTTCAGCCGTGAGGCGAAGGAGGAACTGATCGCGACGCTGGACCGCCTCGTCAGTGAGGGGGCCGGCGGACTGATCCTGGACCTTCGGCGGAACCCCGGCGGCCTGCTGCCTGCGGGAATCGATGTCACGGATCTCTTTCTGGAGCGCGGCAGGCCCGTGGTGGAAACGCGTTCTCGACTGGAGGAACAGAATTACCTGTTCCGCGCCTCCACCGAGGATCGCTACGCGGATATTCCTGTCGTCGTCGTCGTGGATGGCCTGAGCGCGAGCGCGTCGGAGATCGTTGCCGGCGCCCTGCAGGATCACGACCGGGCGGTCGTGGTGGGCACGACGACGTTCGGCAAGGGTTCCGTGCAGACGCTGTACGGGCTCTCCGGGAACAACAGCATGAAGGTGACCACGGCCCGCTGGTATACTCCGGCGGGGCGCTCCATCACGAAGGACTTCGACCGCGAGAGCGCGCTCCGCAACCTGGCGGCGAGCGCCGTCGCGATTTCCGGCGAACCGATCGCGGCGCGGTCGGAGCCGGGAGACCGGGAGGAGTTCAGGACGACGGGCGGCCGGACGGTGTACGGAGGCGGCGGGATTACGCCGGACCTGATCGTCTACCGCGACACGCTCTCCACCGAGGAACAGGAACTGCGCCGCCTCGCGACGCGCTCGGGGGCGATTCCGCGGAACATCGTCTTCCGATGGGCCGTCGAGTATTCGAACGAGCACGATTTCAACGAGGGTTTCTCCGTCACGCAGGGGATGCGTGAAGAAGTCTGGACGGCGCTCGTGGAAGCGGGAGCCGAGGTCGAGAGGGAACTCTTCGACGAGTCGCAGACCTACGTCGATTGGCTCATCGCGGATGAGCTGGCCGGCGCGGAGTTCGGCGAGGTGCCGCAGCTCCGCAGCCGAGCGGTGCGTGACGCGCAGATAGGGGTCGCAATGGGCCTTCTGAGGGAGGCGGATTCGCCGGAAGCGCTGCTCACCGTGGCGGCGCGTGTCGCCGAGGAGCGGGGTGCGGACGGCGCGCAGAGCGAGGAGTCCGGCGGGGACCGCTAGCAGCCCGTGGCAAACCCCGCGTCAGCGCCGAGAGCGGTGAAGCGCTGGATTCAAAGATGTGAGGAGACGAGTTATGAGAGAGCGCACGCGACGATCGGCCGTGATTGCGACCACGATGGCTCTGATGGCGGCAATGGCGTGCGCCAGCAACCCTCGCCCCGGAACGTACACCCGGCTCATCATCACCGGCAGCGAGATCCGTGACGCCGGGTATCGGTCGGCCTACGAGGCGCTCACCCATCACCGGGAACTGATCATCTTCGAAGACCGGATCGGCTTCAGGGGTGGGAACGACAGCGCCGGTCTGTTCGGACGGCAGACGCAGGATTACTACGTGCCGCTGCTGGTCGTGGATGGCGACTTCAACCTGAATGACGCGGTCACCACGCTGCGACGGATTCCCGCGGAGGAAATCGTGTCGATCCGGCTGTACCACCAGAGCATGGTTCCGCCCCGCTACCGCCGGCCGGGCGCGGAGGGCGGAGTGATCGAGGTCAACACCCGCTAGTGCGGTGTCACTAGACGGCGGGTCGGTACGCGCCTGAACCCCCGCCTCCTCGTCTTCGGCCGCCTGCCCGAGCCGGGCCACGTCAAGACGCGCCTGTACCCCGAGCTGACCGGGGAGGGGAGCGCCGTCCTGTACGAGGCGTTCCTCGATGACGCCATGAAGCTCGCGCCGGACGGAGTCGCCGTGGAGTTGTGGGTTCCCGATCGTCCCGGAGCGATGGAGCGACTGGGCTCCCGGTATCCCGCGGCTCGCGTCCGCCTGCAATCCGGAGGATCGCTCGGAGACCGGCTTGAGATGGCGTTTTCCTGCACCTTCGACGAGGGCGTGGAGCGCGCGGTTGCGATCGGAAGCGACCATCCAACCCTGCCGCCCCGTTTCGTCGTGCGGGCATTCGAGGCACTGGCGGATAGCCCGATGGCGCTTGGCCCGAGCCTGGATGGCGGATACTACGCGATTGGACTGCACGGGTCGGCGTGGCCGGGCGCCCGCGGTCTCTTCGCCGGGGCTCCGTGGTCGACGTCGGGGCTGTTCGCCTGGACCCGGGCGCACGCCGCGTCGCTGCGGCTCGATTGCGTGGAACTGCCGCCCTGGTACGATGTGGACCGTCCGGCCGACCTGGCGCGCATGGCCGGCGATTTGACCGAAGGGAGCGCGACGGCCGGCGTCTGGGCCCGGCTCGCGCGGCCGACGGCGGAACCGGAGGGGTGATGGAACCGATCCGCGTCACGGTGGATCGGGCCGGCACGCGGGAATCGTCGCACCTCGTGTACGGCATCGTACACGAAGCCGGTTCCCCGGGTCGCCGCCACGCCTTCGGCGACCCGCCGCTGACGGCCTTCTGGCGTTCTTCGATGAAACCGCTCCAGATCCTTCCAGTGGTCCGAGACGGCGTGCTCGAGCGCCTCGGGCTCGGGGCGGAGGCGCTGGCGCTGGCTTGCGCTTCCCATCATGGCACCGCACGGCACCTGGAGGTTGTGCAGTCCGTGATCGACGCGGCGGAGCTGGCGCCGGAGATGTTCACCTGCGGGCCGCATCGACCGTTCGACGACGGGGCGGCACGAGGGATGGATCGGGCGGGACGCCTGCCGGGACGGATCCACAACAACTGTTCGGGTCAGCATGCGGCGTTGCTGGCGCTGTGTGTCGCCCGCGGCTGGCCCGTGGCGGGCTACCACGAACCGGAGCACCCGCTGCAGCGGGCGATTCGCCGTGAGCTCACGGCGTGGCTGGGTGAAGACTGCGAACGCCTGCCGTGGGCGACGGATGGCTGTGGCCTGCCGACGCCGGCCCTTTCTCTGCGGGATATGGCGCGGGTGTTCGCGGAGTTCGGCGCCTCGCCGGAGGCAGCCGTGCGGTCGGTTGTGACGGCGATGACGACGTACCCGACATTGGTTTCGGGTCCCACGGCGCTCTCCGCGAACCTGATGCAGGCGAGCTCGGGCCGGATTCTGGCCAAGGAAGGGGCGGAGGGAGTTTTCTGCCTCGCGAGCGCCGAGGGGGGGTGGGGCGCGGCCTTCAAGGTGATGGATGGGGCCACACGGCCGCTGGGGCCGGCGGTCGTGCACGCGCTTGCGACGCTGTCGCTGCTGGCGCCGGCGGAGCTCGGGCAGCTGGAGAGCTTCGCGCATCCGGTGGTCCGGAACACGTGCGGAAACGAGGTCGGCGTGCTGTCGGTGGAGGGGGAATCTTGTTCGTCGATGTAGCGAGAATACACGTAACCGGAGGGGCGGGCGGCGCCGGTGCCGTCGCCTTTCGGCGGGAGAAGGGCGTGCCCCGCGGGGGGCCGGCCGGCGGTCGCGGCGGGAACGGCGGCGGCGTGATCCTCGTCGCGGATCGCCGGCTCGACACGTTGCTCGACTACTCGTACCGCGCGCACTACAAGGCCGGGCGCGCCGGACACGGGGAGGGGAAAAACCGGGACGGCGCCTCGGGAGAAGACCTGCGGTTACCGGTACCCCCCGGCACGCTCGTGCGCGATGTCGAGACGGGAGAGCGGATCGGCGAGCTGCTCGAGGAGGGCGATGAACTCGTCGTGGCCCGCGGCGGCCGCGGGGGAAGGGGCAACGCGAGCTTTGCTTCGCCCACGCGCCAGACGCCGCGTGAATGGGAAGCCGGGGAGTGGGGGGAGGAACGGCACATCGAACTCGAACTCAAACTCATCGCCGACGTGGGTCTGGTAGGGGAGCCCAACGCGGGAAAATCGACGCTCCTCGCCCGCGTAACGGCGGCGAAGCCGCGGATCGCGGACTACCCGTTCACCACGCTGACACCCAACCTGGGGGTCGTGGGGCTGAGCGGGCATCGCTCGTTCGTGATGGCGGATATCCCGGGCATCATCGAAGGGGCGCACGAGGGGCGCGGTCTGGGCACGCAGTTCCTTCGGCACATCGAACGTACGCGCACGCTCGCGCTCCTCGTGCCGGTGGACGGCGAAGATCCGCAGGCGACGTACGATCAGCTGCGCGAGGAACTGCGGGCGCATGACGCGGCGCTGGCCGGCATCTCGCACTGCGTTCTCCTGACGAAGGCCGATCTGAATCCCGCTGCGCCGGGACCGCCGGTATCGGTCGATGCTCCGGGAAGCTGGGGCCAGTTCACGATCTCGGCCGTGACAGGGGCCGGCCTCGACCGCGCGCTCGAGGGTCTTTGGAGGCGTGTGCGGAGGGAGAAGGAGGCTGCGGCGGAGGAGGCCGAAGCGGACCCGTTCGGAGGCAGCGAAGCGTGGCGCCCGTGACGGAGAAGCGTTCGGCGGAGAGGCGAGCAGTGGAGGGGGAACTGGCGGCGCTCGTTGTCCTGACCCGTGCCCCCGGCATCGGGCTGCGCAGCGTCCGGCGTTTGATCGACCGCCATGGCGGAGCGTCGGAGGCGCTCACGGCGGCGCGGCGCGCCGCCCCGGCGGACTTGCGCGCGCTCCGCCGGGGCCAGCGGGTTCCGACTGCGAGGACGGTCCGCGCGCTCGGCCCCGACGGCGAGAAGGCGGCGCGGTCGCTGCTGCGAGAAGCGAGGGCGAAGGGGCTCCGCCTGGCGGGGTACACCGACTGCGGCGAGGCCGCATATCCCGAGGGGCTGCGCGATCTCCCCGATCCACCCCCCGTTCTCTTCAAGCGTGGCGCCGGGGCGCTGGACTCCGAGCGGACGATCGCCGTCGTCGGGACGCGGGCGTCGTCGTCCTACGGGTTGCGCACGGCATACGCCCTGGGAAGGGAACTCGGACGCTGGGGCTGGACGGTGGTGAGCGGCATGGCGCGCGGCATCGATGCGGCGGCCCACGCCGGCGCCCTCGACGCCGGTGGGCGGACCATCGGCGTTCTCGGAACCGGGCACGATCGCGAATACCCGGCGGACAACCGGGAGCTGTACCGGCGGATGCGTTCGCACGGCGTCCTGCTGAGCGAGTTCGAGCCGGGGGCGCCGCCGACGCGTTCGGCATTCCCGCGCCGCAACCGGGTGATCGCCGCCCTCGCCCGTGGCGTCATCGTCGTGGAAGCGGGCGGAAAGAGCGGGGCTCTGAACACGGCGGACCATGCCCTGGACCTGGGACGCGAAGTCCTCGCGGTGCCCGGGCGGATCGATGATCCGGGCGCGGCCGGGTGCCTTCGCCTCCTGCGCCAGGGCGCCGGGCTCGTGGCCGGCGTGCAGGACGTTTTCGACGCCCTGGGCTGGCTGTGTATCGAGTCGCAGGCCCCGCGATCGGCGGAAGGATCCGCCCGGGCGGTGGATGAGCCCTCCGGCGACACGCGTCTGCTCGGAGCGCTTTCGCGAGGACCCCGCTCGCCGGATGAACTTGCCGTCGGTCTCGAGATGCCCGTCACGAAGGTGCTTGGCGGACTGGGGCGGCTGGAACTCGAAGGGTGGGTCGAGCGCCGGCCGGGAGGAAACTTCGCCGCTGTCCGGCGGCGTGGCGGTCCCTGATGTCCGGCGAGCGCCCGCCACGCTCCCTGTACGTACACTTTCCGTTCTGCGCGCATCGCTGCCACTACTGCGATTTCTCCGTCCAGCGCGCCTCGGACCCGCCGGTGTCCCGCTGGCTCACTGCGATCGAGGTGGAACTCGCCTGGTGGTTCGAGCGCAACGGTTGGGATCCGGGAGACAGGCTCGACACGATCTTCGTGGGAGGCGGGACGCCTTCACTCATGGGGTCCGCTGGAATGGAGGGGCTGGCGTCGCGGATTTCCGCCTGGTTCCGGATCGACCCCGCGCACACGGAATGGACAGCCGAGGCGAACCCGGCGTCCTTCGATGCCCGTCTCGGCGCAAGCTGGCGGGCCACGGGCGTAAACCGGCTGAGTCTCGGCGTGCAGGCCCTCGACGATGCGGTTCTGACGTGGCTGGGCCGGCTTCACGACCGGCGCCGGGCCACGGAAGCCGTCGCGGAGGCGAGGGACGCAGGGTTCGAACGCGTGAGCGTGGACCTCATCTTCGGCCTTCCCCCGGAAGTGAGGCGGGACCTCGCGGCGGAAGTGGAAGCCGCGGCCGCGCTCGACGTGTCTCACCTGAGTCTCTATGGCTTGACCGTGGAGCCTCGCACGCCGCTGGCCGAGTGGATTCGCCTTGGCCGGGTGGGAGCGCCGGACGAGGAGCGCTACGCCGACGAGTACCGGCTTCTGTCGCGCGACCTGCGCGCGGCCGGATACGAGCAGTACGAGGTGTCGAACTTCGCCCGGCCGGGAGATCAGTGCCGCCACAACTGGTCGTACTGGAACCGAACATCGTATCTTGCCCTCGGCCCGTCCGCGCATGGATTTCTCCCACCGATCCGCAGTTGGAACGTCTTCCGCTGGGACCGGTATGAACGCGCGCTACAGGCGGGTCGCGGCCCGCTCGAAGGTTGGGAACGCGTGGGGCCGGAAGAGGAGGAACTGGAACGGATCTGGCTGGGTCTTCGTACGAATCGCGGATTGGCGCCCGATTTCGTGCAGAAGGTTTCGTCGGACGGACTTCGCCTCGACGATTGGGTCGCGGCCGGATGGATGGAAGAGCGGAACGGACGCTGGATGGCGACGATCGAAGGCTGGCTCCGCCTGGACGCGATCGCCGCCGAACTCGCCGGGGCTGAGAACGCATGACCCTGCCAACACTGACAGAGCGCGAACGGGCCGTCCTCGCGGCGGTCATCGACTCCTTCGTCCGCACGGCCGCCCCGGCCGGCTCGCGAAGGATCGGGAAGGAGTACGCGCTAGGCGTGTCGCCGGCGACGATCCGCAACACGATGGCGGACCTCGAGGGCAAGGGCCTCCTCACCCACCCCTACACCTCCGCCGGACGGCTTCCGACGGACCTCGCCTACCGCTACTACGTCGATGCGCTCATGCGCTGGGGCAGCATCCGCAAGCGGGATCAGGCAAAGATCGAACGCGAGCTGGGGGACTCGGACACCGGCGGTGTGGAAGACCTCATGGGCAAAGCGGCGCGCGTCCTCAGCCTCCTGACGGGGGAACTCGGCCTCGCGGTGGGGCCGACGCTCGCCACGGCCACGCTCGAGCGTCTCGAACTCGTACCGCTTTCGAGCGAGAAGGTGCTCCTGGTGTTCACGATCGAGTCCGGCGTGGTTCGCACCGTGTACGTGGACGTGGCGACGCGGGTACCGCGGGCGACGCTCCAGGCGGTGTCGCAGGCGCTGAACGAACGGTTGGCGGGCAGCGCCATCTCGGAGATTCAGGCGACGCTGCGCGAGCGGCTCGGCGACCTGAGTTTCGACAACCGCGGCGCCCAGGAACTGATGAACATCTTCGTGCACAGCGGTCCGGACATCTTCGAGTGGGCCCGCCGCGAGCGCGAGATCCATCTCGGGAGCGCCGCGGCGCTGACCGAACAGCCGGAGTTCACGACGAGCCGGCGCCTGCGCGAACTCCTGCTCCTCACGGAGCGCCGGGAGTTGCTTGCCTCCGTGCTGGGGGATCGCGGTGAATCGGATGGTCCCCACGTCACGATCGGAGCCGAGCACGGCCAGCCGGAGCTCGAGGATCTGACCATCGTCACGGCCAACTATGCCGTCGGAAGCCTGCAAGGCACGGTCGGCGTGATCGGGCCAACGCGCATGCCGTACGACAAGGTCGTCTCCATCGTCGACTGGACCTCGGATCTTCTCACGCGGCTGACTCCGTGAACGGGCACCGCGACTACTACGATCTGCTCGGCGTCTCCCGGGATGCGGATGCGGACGAACTGAAGAGAGCGTACCGGCGCCTCGCCATGGAGTACCATCCGGACCGCAATTCCGCGTCCGACGCGGAGGAGCGGTTCAAGGAGGTGACGGAGGCGTGGGAAGTGCTCCGCGACCCGGGGAAGCGGCAGCTGTACGACCAGTACGGCGAGGCCGGGGTGCGGCGCGGAGGTGGCGGCGAGGCGCCATTCTCCGGGTTCAACAACTTCTCCGACGCGTTCGACGTGTTCATGCGGGAGTTCGGAGGCGGTGGTTTCGGCGACCTTTTCGGAGACGCGCGATCTCCGAACCAGCCGCGTCGCGGCTCGACCCTCAAGGTCTCCGCCACGATCACGCTGGAAGAGGCGGCGGAGGGGGCACGGCGCTCCCTCCGCGTTTCTGCTCTGGGTCGGTGCGAGCGCTGCGATGCGACGGGGGCCGAACCGGGGAGCACGGCCTCGACGTGCGGAACGTGCCAGGGCGCCGGCGAGATTCGCATGGTTCAGCGGTCGATGCTGGGACAATTCGTCTCGGTGCGTCCCTGCTCCGCCTGCGGCGGCGAGGGCACCTGGATCGCGGACGAGTGCCGCGACTGCCGTCGAACCGGGCGCGTGCGCGTCGACCGGTCCGTCGACATCGAAATCCCCGCGGGTATTTCGTCCGACGACTACCTGAAGCTGCGCGGGCGCGGCAATGCGGGTCCGCGCGGCGGACCGGCGGGGGACCTCATCGTACAGGTGGAGGTCGAGCCGCACGACCGCTTCGAGCGCAGGGGAGATGACCTGCTCCTCGATCTGCCCGTCACGTTCTCGCAGGCGGCGCTGGGCGACGAACTCGACGTGCCCACGATCCTCGGACAGGCCCGGCTGAAAGTGCCGGCGGGAATCCAGGCGGGGCAGGTGCTGAGACTTCGTGGCCAGGGGATGCCGCGTTTGCGGGCGGCGGGCCACGGCGACCAGTTGGTGCGGGTACACACCTGGACGCCCAGCGAACTGTCCCGGCGTCAGCGCGACATCCTCGAATCGCTGCGGGAGGTCGAGGATGCGCCGCCCGAGCCGCGCCGGGGCGAGGATCCGAGCTTCTGGGAGCGAGTAAAAGCCGCGTTTACGGCGTAGCGGACCCCGACGCAACGGCCGCGGCGGGCTGCCGCGCCATCCGCTCCGCGAGGCTCGCGAGGAGCTGATCGAAGGGGACTGCGAACTTCTCCACGCCCTCCGCCAGAAGCTGATCCGTGACCTCGTCCAGATCGATCCCGACGGCCGCCAACTCCGCCATCGTGCGACGCGCCTCGTCGACGCCCCCGGTCAAGGTGCCCGCCGCGCGCCCGTGATCCCTGAAGGCGTCGATCGTCTTCTCAGGCAGCGTGTTGACAGTCAGGTCGCCGATGAGCGGCTCCACGTACATCACGTCGGAATACGCGGGGTTCTTTGTGCTCGTGCTCGCCCACAGCATGCGTTGCGGACGGGCGCCGAGCGCTGCCAGACGGGCCCAGCGGTCGGTCGCCAGCCGCCGCTGGAAGCCGACATACGCGAGTTTCGCGTTGGCGATCGCCGCCTTGCCGAGGAGGGCCTCGCAGCGAGCGGAGTCACCCCCCGCGGCATCGGCCAGCGCGCCGAGCTTCCGGTCCGTCAGCGCGTCGATCCGGCTCACGAAGAAGCTCGCCACCGAGGCGACGTCGTCGACGGAACGTCCTGCTTCGATCCGCTGCTCCAGCGCCTCGGAGTGTGCGTCGGCCACCGCCTCGTACGCGGCGATGGAGAAGAGGAGCGTCACGTTCACGTTCACGCCCTCGAACAGCGCCTGCCGGATGGCCGGAACTCCGGCCGGAGTCCCCGGGATCTTGATGAGGACGTTCTCGCGCGCCACCTCATCGTGGAGGCGGCGGGCCTCCCGCACCGTGCCCTCCGTATCGTTCGCCAGGTGGGGAGAGACCTCGAGGGAGACGTACCCGTCGACCCCTCCGGTGCTCTCCCAAACGCCCCGCAGGACATCGCAGGCGCCCTGGACGTCCGCGATCGTGAGCCGGTCGTAGACGTCTTCGACGCCGAGACCCCGGGCGGTGAAGCGGGCGATGTCTTCATCGTACTGCGCGCTGCCCGTGATGGCGTTGTGGAAGATTGCGGGGTTCGAAGTGACCCCTCTCAACCCTTCGGTCTCCACCCGGCGGGCCAGCTCTCCGTCGACCAGCATCCCGCGCGTCAGGTTGTCGAGCCAGTAGCTCTGGCCGTGCTCCTGGAGCTGAAGCAGCGCGCTCATCTCTCTCCCCTCCCCAGCGTGTGTCTCAGGTGTCCGATTTCAGGTGTCGGGCTTCGATGTCCAGAACTTTCTCGAGCCGGCGTCGATGCCTCGGCTCGGCCGAGAAATCCGCGGTCAGGAACGCGTCCGTGATCGCGCGAGCGAGGGCGATCCCGATCACGCGTTCCCCCATGCAGAGGACGTTCATGTCGTCGTGATCGACCCCCTGCGTCGCCGAATACGTGTCGTGGCAGACGCCCGCCCGCACGCCCGGCACCTTGTTCGCGGCGATACAGACGCCCACGGCGGATCCGCAGATGACGATGCCGCGCTCGACGTCGCCGCGTGCCACCCGCTCGGCGACGGCGACGGCGAAGTCGGGATAGTCGACGGAGTCCGTACCGTGCGTGCCGACGTCGACGATTTCGTGCCCCGCTTCGCGAAGCTCCGCGGCGAGAGTGTCCTTGTAGCCTACGCCCGCGTGGTCCGCCCCGACCGCGAGCTTCACCGCGGGCCCTCCGCCGCGAGCGCCTCCAGGGCTCGCGCGACGACGGCCTCCGCGGTGAAGCCGAAGCGGGCGAAGTTGTCCGCCGCCGACGCGGACTGGCCGAAGCGGTCGATCCCGACGACGGCGCCGTCCCGTCCCACCCATTCCGTCCACCCGAGCGTAGCTCCGGCTTCGATCGCGACCCGCGGCGCGCCTGGGGGAAGGACCTCGTCCCGATAGGACGCCGACTGCAAGCGGAAGAGTTCCCAGCTCGGGAACGAGACTACTCGGGCCGACACCCCTCCGGCCTCGAGGACTTCCGCCGCTTCGACCGCCACCTGCAGTTCCGAACCGGTGCCGAGGAGCACGACCTGAAGGGGGCCGGGCTCCGGCCTGAGGACGTAGGCGCCCCGTGCCACCCCATCGCGGGCGGCGCCGGCCTCGCGGGCGAGATGGGGGACCTTCTGGCGCGTGAGCACGAGAATCGTGGGCCCCGCGCCGCGCTCGATCGCCACGCGCCACGCCTGGACGGTCTCTTCCGGATCGGCGGGGCGCAGCACGACGACGCCGGGCATCGCCCGGAAGGAGGCGAGATGCTCGATCGGCTGGTGTGTCGGCCCGTCGGCCCCGAGGCCGATCGAGTCGTGCGTCATCACGTAGATGTTGGGCAGTCCCATCAGGGCGGCGAGCCGCATCGACGGCCGCGCGTAGTCCGTGAAGGTGAAGAAAGTGGCGATGTACGGCCGGACGCCGCCGTGGAGGACGAGTCCGTTCGCGACGGAAGCCATCGCGTGCTCGCGGATGCCCCACCGTAGGTTGCGGCCCTCGGGCGCGTCCCTCGAGAAGTTCGGCGAGTCGATCAACGTGTTGTTCGAGCCCGACAGGTCGGCGCTTCCGCCGATGAGTTCGGGGAGGCGGGGAGCCAGCGCGGTCAGGATCCGGCCCGAGGCGGCCCTGGTGGCGATCGGATCGTCGTCAGGGCCGAAGACCGGCAGGTCCTCATCCCACGTCGACGGCAGGTCCGACCGGACGCGGCGTTCGAGTTCCGCCGCAAGCTCCGGGTGCTCGGCGCGGTATCGCTCGAAGCGCTCACCCCACTCCGCGGCGAGCGCTTCGCCGTGTGCGACCCGCCGACCCATGTGGCTCCGGACGGCGTCCGGCACGAGAAACGGAGGTTCCGTCGGCCAGCCGTACACCTCCTTGGTGAGCCGGACCTCTTCCTCGCCCAGCGGCGCACCGTGCGCGGCGGCCGTGTCCTGCTTGTTGGGGGCGCCGTAGCCGATATGCGAGCGGACGATGATCAGGGACGGGCGGCCCTCCTCGCTCCGCGCCTCTTCGATCGCCGCGTCGAGCGCCGCCAGGTCGTTCGCGTCCCCGACGGAATGCACGTGCCACCCCAATGACTCGAATCGCCCGCGAACATCCTCCGAAAAGGCGAGATCGATGTCGCCATCGATCGTGATCCGGTTGTCGTCGTAGAGCCAGAGGAGCTTGCCGAGGCCCAGATGTCCGGCCAGCGAGGCGGCTTCGTAGGAGACGCCCTCCATGAGGTCGCCGTCGCTGCAGATGACGTACGTTCGGTGATCGACGATCGCGTGGCCCGGCCGATTGAACACCGCCGCGAGATGCGCCTCGGCGATCGCCATCCCGACGGAGTTCGCGACGCCCTGGCCCAAGGGGCCGGTCGTCGTCTCGACGCCGGCGACGTGGCCGTACTCGGGGTGGCCCGCGGTGCAGCTCCCCGCCCGCCGGAAATTGCGGATTTCCTCCAGGGGAAGATCGAATCCGGTGAGGTGGAGAACGGCGTACTGGAGGATCGCCGCGTGGCCGGCGGAGAGCACGAACCGGTCCCGGCCGAACCAGCCGGGGTCCCGCGGGCTGTACCGCATGTGGCGCATCCAGAGGGTGTACGCCACGGGTGCGAGCGCCATCGCGGTGCCGGGATGCCCGGAGCCGGCCCGCTGGACGGCGTCCATGGCGAGCGTGCGAATCGTGTCGATGGAACGGGATTCTACGGAAGGACCCGCGCTCGGAGCGGCGGACCCGGGAACGGCTTCGGCGGTCTTTGTCTCGTTCAATAGCCCCCTCGCGCGAGTTGAATCGCCCTTGGCTGGCCCAATGCCGGGAAGCCGGAGGCCGCGCGAGACAAATCATGATGGGCGGGCCGCTTCGGCGGAGCGAACATAAGGGTGCGAGGCCGTGCCGCAAAAGCCTTCGCCGCGAAGCGTGCGGAGGCTGGTGGCGATAGCCCGCCGACGACGGATACGTTGCCCCTCGTGAGCGATCAGATGTTCTTCGCCGACGGTCTTGCGGGCCTGGAACCCGGCGCCCGGACCGAACTCGCGAGCGACGAGGCAGGCCATGTCCGTGCCGCCCGGATCCGCCCCGGTCATCGTCTCGTGGTCATCGACGGCGCCGGAAGCCGCTGGGAGGCGGAACTCGTCGCGCTGGACCGGCGCCGCGCAAGCTGTCGGCTGCTCGTTCCCCTTCTGCCGGAACCCGCGCTCCCGCTCCACCTCTGGGCCCCCGTGGCGAATCGCGATCGTTCACTGTGGCTCGTGGAGAAGGTCGTGGAACTGGGCGCCGCGACGATAACGTGGATGGAGTGGGAGCGGTCGCGCTCCGTGGCCGATGCCGGTCGCTCCAAGGGCTTTCTGCGGCGGGCGGAGAACCGCGCCAGGGCGGCGCTGAAGCAATCGGGCCGCAGTTGGCTCCCTCGGCTGGAAGGCCCCGTGGCGCCGGAGGAGGCGTTCGACCGCCACGACGGAGCCGGGTGGCTCGCGGACGCGGAGGGGCGGCCCCGGCTCGCCGACGAGGTCGCCCGCGGCCGGGAGGGGCGATGCGCCGGTAGCAGACTGACGGTCGCGGTCGGGCCCGAGGGCGGCCTCACGGGTCCGGAGCGGCGTCGCTGCCTGGAAGCGGGTTTCGAACTCGTTTCCCTGAGCCTGGCGAACCTGAGGTTCGAGACGGCCGCGGTGGTCGCCGTCGCGGCGGCGGCGGCCATGCTGGCGGACGACGAAAACGAGGCAGACGACGAGAGGGCGACATGACGGACTGCGTGTTCTGCGGCATCGCTTCGGGGGCGATCCCGGCGGCGATCGTCGCCGAGGCGAACGACTGGGTCGCGTTCCGGGATCTCGAACCTCAGGCGCCCGTGCACGTGCTCGTCGTCCCGCGGGCGCACGTGTCGAGCCTCGCGGCCCTGTCGGAGGGGCCGCGAGGCACGCAACTCCTTCGAGCGTGCACGGCCGTCGCCGACTCGGAGGGGCTGGACGGCGGGTACCGCGTCGTTACGAATGTCGGCGAAGACGGCGGCCAGGCCGTGCCCCACCTGCACTTTCACGTGCTGGGCGGTCGCCGCATGGGCTGGCCGCCGGGGTAATCGCCGTGGATCACGCGCTCAGGGTGATCGAGTTCGACCGCGTGCTGGCGGCGGTCGGCGATCGCGCCGTGTCGGAAGCCGGCCGCTCGGCCGTGCACGGACTCCGGCCGCTCTCCGATGCGGCATCCGCGGTCCGCGCGCTCGCGGCGGTGCATGAACTTCGGGAGCTGCTCGAGAGCGGCGACGGATGGGCGCTGGATCCGATCGCGCCGCTCGACGGCGCCCTCCGGCGGCTCGCGATCGAGGACGCAGCCCTGGAGCCGCCTCAATTGCTCGCGTGCGGGAGCGTCATGGCTGTGGCCCGCGCCGTGCGGCGGTTGGAAACGGGTCTCGCTGCCGATGGTCTCCCGGCGGAGCACGTGAGCCGGTTGTGGGGGGAGGCGGCCCTCGAGAAACGGATTGCGCGCACCTTCGATGCCACGGGTGCGGTCGCGGACGGGGCTTCCCCGGAACTTCGGCGCATCCGCCGCGCGCTTGCGACGCGGCGCGGCCGGCTCGTCGACGAACTCACGCGCTATGCCGGCTCGCTTCCGGAACGCGTCCGCGTGCCCGACGCCTCGGTCACTGTCCGGAACGGCCGCTACTGCATCCCGGTACGCCGCGAGGGGAAGGGGATCGCCGGCGGTCTCGTACACGACGCTTCGGCCAGCCGCCGGACCCTGTTCGTCGAGCCGGCGCGCGCCATCGAGGCGATGAACGAGATCCGCGAGCTGGAACTCGGCGAGGCCCGCGAGGTGGACCGGATTCTGCGGGACCTGTCCTCTGCCGTCCGCGCCCGCGCGCCCGAACTCGCTGCCTCGTACACCGCCCTCGTGGAACTGGACTCGCTACGCGCCCGCGCGCTCTTCGCGGGGGAAATGGATGCGTCGCCCCCGGCCTTCGTCGAGTCGGCGTCCGAGGGGATCCGCATCCGCGGCGCCCGTCATCCTCTTCTCGCCCTCGATGCCGGCGGAGCCGTCCCGTTCGACCTCGATCTCTCGGCGGACGAGCGGGTTCTCCTCGTATCGGGCCCGAACGCGGGTGGGAAGACGGTGTTTCTCAAGACGCTCGGCCTGCTCTCCACGCTGTCGCAGAGCGGGATTCTGCCGCCGCTCGGCGCCGGGAGCCGGATCCCATTCTTCCACCGCTTCTTCGCGGTCATCGGGGACGAACAGTCGATCGATGCGTCGCTCTCCACCTTCGGCGCGCAGGCGCGCAACCTGGCCGAGATCCTGCACGAGGCCGGAGACCGGGACCTCGTCCTCTTCGACGAGATCGGCAGCGCCACGGATCCGGCCGAGGGGGGCGCGCTTGCGGCGGCATCGCTGCGGCGGCTGGCTCGGCAGGCTCGGCTCACGGTGGCCACGACGCACCTCGGCGACCTCAAACGCCTCGGCGACGAGAAGGCCGCGGCGGTGAACGCCTCGCTGGAATTCGATGGAACGCGGCTGGAGCCGACGTACCGCCTCGTGCGGGACCGGCCCGGCCGCAGCTACGCGCTCGTCATCGCGGCGCGCCTGGGGGTCCCCGAAGACGTACTCGCCGCTGCGCGCGACCGGCTCGGGCCGGAGCACGTCTCGGTGGACACGCTCCTCGCCCGGCTCGAGGCTGAACGGACCGAGGTCGAGGATCTCAGGACGCAACTCGAACGCCGGGCCGGGGAGACGGCCGAGCGCGAACGCGACCTCGCGTCCAGGGAGACCGCCCTGGCCGATTCGGAGCGCGCCGCCGCCCGCCGACGGGAGAAGGAGCGGCTCTCGGCGCTGCGCGAGGCGCGAGAGCGGGTGGAGGCGGCCATCTCACGCCTCGAATCCGAATTCGCCGCGGGGGACGAAGTGCGCCGCCGGGAGGCAAAGCGGGCTGCGCGGGGGGAGGTGGAGCGGGCGCTCCGGGCGTCCTCCCGCGCGCTCCGGGCGCTGGGCGGGTCCGCGCCTCCGTCGGATACACGAACGGTGCGCGCCGGCGACGCCGTCCGATGGAATGCGTCCGACCGGCCGGCTCGCCTCGTCGAGATTCGGGAAGATCGCGGCGTCATCGAGGTGGGGGAACTGCGCCTGACGGTACCGCTGCGGGACCTGACTCCCCATTCTGCACCGGAGTCCCGTTCGTCCGGACCGGCGGGGGTCCACGAAGTCGGCGGCCCCCCGCAGCGCCGACCGGATTTCGACGTCGCCGCGGAGGTCGACCTCAGGGGCCTGCGCGTCGACGAGGTGGAGGGAACGCTCAACCCGGCCGTCGACGCGGCCGTGGTCGGCGATCTCCCGTGGCTCAGGATCATTCACGGAAAGGGCACGGGCGCGCTGAGGGAGAGGGTCGGGCAACTGCTCGCCGGGGATCCCCGGATCCGGGTCTTCAGGGCCGGCGAATCGAACGAAGGGGGAACAGGCGTCACAGTCGTGGAATTCGAGTGAGTGCGAGTTGCGCGCGGTGCGCGGGATGATGGAGCAGGCGGGTCGCGGTTTCGGGGTGGGATCGTGGTGAGCGACGGCCTCGTAGAGGACATCCGCGCACGGGCGGACATTCTCGAGGTGGTGGGGGAGTACGTCCAGCTTCGGCGATCGGGGAAGAGCTACCGCGGACCCTGCCCGCTGCACGGCGGAGACGGCCCCAACTTCGCCGTCGACCCGCAGCGCCAGATCTTCAAATGCTTCGTTTGCGGGGAGGGTGGGGACGTCTTTGGCTTCATGATGAAACACCTCGGGTTCGAGTTCCCGGAGGCGGTGCGCCATGTGGGCGCGAGGGTCGGGATAGAGGTGCCCGACCGGGAGGAGCGGCGCGAGGATCCGTATGCGCCGCTGCGCGGCGTCCTCGCCTTCGCGGCCGAGTGGTTCCAGGGCCGGCTGCGCGAACCGGCCGGGGTCGGCGCGCGCGACTATCTCCAGGGGCGCGGACTTTCGCTGGAAGAAGCGCTCGACTTCGGGCTGGGCTACGCGGACGACGAATGGAGGGCGTTCCGTTCCGCCGCGGCCCGACACGGGATCGAGGAGCGGATGCTGCTGGAACTCGGGCTTCTCGCGACGAGCGAGAGAGCGGAGGAGCCGTACGACCGCTTTCGCGGGCGTCTCATGTTCACGATTCATGACCTGCGTGACAGGCCGGTCGGCTTCGGCGGCCGCATCCTCGATGCGACCTCCGATGCGCCCAAGTACATCAACTCGCCCGAATCCCCCGTCTTCCACAAGGGGGAAGAGCTATACGGACTCAACCGGGCCCGGCACGCCATGCGACGCGAGGGCCACGCCGCGATCGCGGAAGGATTCACCGACGTCATCGCGCTGCACCGGGCCGGCCTCGGCTTCGCGGTCGCCGGGCTGGGGACGTCCTTCACGGCGGACCAGGCGCGCCGCATCGGCCGATACGCGAAGCAGGCCTACCTGCTCTACGACAGCGATCTCGCCGGACTGCGCGCGACGTTCAGGACCGGCGACATCCTGTTGGCCGCCGGGGTCCATCCGATGGTCGTGTCGCTCCCATCCGGCGAAGATCCCGATTCCCTCATCCGCCGGGACGGCCCGGCCGCCATCCGGCATCTCCTGGACGATGCGGTGGATCTTCTCGAACGTAAGCTCCAGATCCTTCGCCGCGAGGGATACCTGGACCGCGTGGAGGGGCGGCGCCGCGCGGTGGACGGTCTGCTCAGCACCCTCAGGGCGGTCTCCGATCCGGCGCTCCGCGACATCTACGTGGACCGGGCGGTGGAAGGATTGGGGATACGGCGCGAGACGCTCGTGGATGAGATCGCTCGCCTCGAACGTTCGCGGCCTCGACGCCGTTCCCCGGCCGCCGGACCGGGACGCCCGCGTCGCGGACCATCCCCGGCCTCGCGGACGGAGCGCGATTTTCTTCTTCTGCTCGTTCGTGATCCGAGCCTCACGCGGCAGGCCGTGCGCGTCGGGCTCGCGCCCGATCACATGTCCGACCCGCGGGCACGCGAGCTGTTCGAGATCCTGTCGGCGGCATCGGACGAGGGGGTCGATTCTCCGGACTGGACTTCCGCCTCCGCTGCCGCCGCGGAACTGGCGAAGGCTCTGCGAGAGTCCGACCGGGAGCTTCCGGACGCCGCTCGGGTCTTCGACGCCGTCGTGCGTCGCCTCCTTTATCGGCGGCATCGTGAACGGATCGAGGAGATCGGCCGCGCGATCGAGCTTGCGGAGCCGGAGCAGCAACGTCGATTGTTGGGTGAGAAACAGGAACTCGTGCGCGAACTTCGCGCCGCGGGCGAGTCCGGGGCGTTCATGCCGGCCGCCGAAGGCGAGACGCCTCCAAAACCGACTACGGCCACGCAAGGATGACAGCCGGGGAGAGTATGCAAGCGAGCGATATCGTCGAGGAATTACTCACTCTTCAGGAAATCGATCACAAGATCCTGAAGATAGAAGAGGAACTCGAGAGTCTCGGCCACGAGGTCGCGGGACTCCGGGAAACCGTGGAGACGCTGGAGGCTCAGGTCACGCGGATCCGAGCCGAAGCGGAGGAAGCGGAAGGGCGCGTGCGGCAGTTCCACCGGGCCGTGGAAGCGGGCAGAGCGACGCTCAAGCGCCTGGAGGCGCGTTCCGTCGCCGTCGCGAACATGCAGCAGCATCTCGCGGTTCGGAGTGAAACGGATACGGCCCGGCGCAACCTGCGGGCGGCGGAAGATGATCAGCTCGACGCGATGCAGGATGTGGAGACCGCGCGCGGAGCGTTGAACGCGGCAGAAGCGGAGCTGCGAGAGGCCACCGCGCAACTGGCGGAACGGAGCACGGCCGTGGAAGAGTTGCGGGCGACGCTCGAAGGGGATCTTCAGCACTGCGGTGTCAGCCGGAGAACGCAGGAAAGCCGGCTGGACCGCCGGGCGCTGCAGCTGTACCGCACCGCGGGCGGAGGGGGGCGCCAGGCGGCGCTCGCCGAACTCACGGTCGATGGGGCGTGCGGCCGGTGCTATACGGCGATACCGAAGCAGCGGCAGGCCGAGATCCGGGCGCGGCGGCAGCTCGCCGTGTGTGAGGGTTGCGGGATCATCCTCTACCCGGGGTCTCTCGCCTGAAGCGCCCCGTCGTTTGAGGCTTCGCATCATCGCGGGAGACCTGGGCGGCCGCTTCATCGACGCCCCCCGTGGACGCCGCACCCGTCCGACGGCGGAGCGGGTGCGGGAGTCCTGGTTTTCCGCGCTCGCGGGCGACGTCGCCGGCGCCCGGGTCGCCGATCTCTACGCCGGCTCCGGAGCGCTAGGTATCGAAGCGCTGTCGCGAGGTGCGGCGCACGTCCATTTTGTCGAGTCGGATCGTCGGGCGGTGGCGCTGCTGCGCCGCAATGTCGCGATGCTCGATCTCGCGGACCGATCTCAGGTCGTGCGGGACGATGCCATCGCCTGGGTCGACGGTCTCGATGAACCGGCCGACGTGGCCGGCCCGGGCGCGCCTCTCGATCTGGTCTTCGCGGATCCACCGTACGCGTCCGCCGGCGGCGCGCGGCTGGTCGAGCGCTTCCGGGCCCGTCCGTTCGCCTCGCAACTGTGGGTCGAGCACCGTCCGGACGCCGAATGGGCGACGGCGGCCGACTGGACGAGGGAATACGGTGACACCTGCGTCAGCCGGTTCCGGGCTCCGGCCGACGCGTCAACCCGAACACTCTGACGGGGAACTCGATGAACAATGCCGTCGCCGTGTACCCGGGGTCTTTCGACCCGTTGACGGTCGGACACGAGGACATCGTACGCAGGAGCCTGGGGGTCGTGGACCGGCTGATCGTCGCCGTGGCGGAGACGGCCACCCAGGCAAAGTCGGGACTGTTCGAGATCGAGGAACGCGTCGATCTGATCCGCGAAGTGTTTGCCGACGAACCCCGGATCGAGGCGACGTCGTTCTCCGGCCTGCTCGTGGATTTTGCACGCTCCCGCGAGGCCCGGATCATCGTTCGCGGACTGCGGGCCGTGAGCGACTTCGAGTACGAGTTTCAGATGGCGCTCATGAACCGTTCGCTCTGGCCCGAGGTCGAGGTCCTCTTCATGGCGCCCTCCACGCGTCACACGTTCCTGAGTTCCTCGCTCGTGCGCGAAGTCGGACGTCTGGGCGGCGATGTGACGGACTTCGTGAGCCCGGCCGTGAAGGCCCGCATGGACCGCGCGTTCGGGCGCGAGCATAGGTGACGTCGCCGCCGACCCGACGCGGCTTCATCCACCGGCTGAGGACGCGGGCCGCCGCCCTCGAGCGGCGCATAGGCTTTCCGGAGGCGGACGAGACCCGCACCGCGCTCGCGATTCGCCGGCTGCGGGATGAGGGGTGGGTACGCCCCGTCGAGATCCGCGCCGGCGCCGATGGCCTCGTGAACGCCGCACAACGCCTCGCGGTGGGGGAACTGGACGGCGTCGTGGCGGGGGCCGCGCACCCGACGGCGGACGTCATCCGGGCCGGCCTGCGGGTCGTCGGCCTGGCCGACGGCGTGGAGACCGTCTCGGCCGCTTTCCACATGGTCTTCCCCGCTCCCGGCGAGCGGGTGCTCACGCTCACGGACGCCGCGGTCGTCCCGGCACCCACGCCGGCCCAGATGGCGGAGAGCGCTTCGGCGGCCTGCGGCGCGCACCGAGCCGTTACGGGGGAAGAACCGATCGTTGCGTTTCTCTCGTATTCCACCCTCGGCTCGGCCGCGGGGCCGGCGGTCGAACATGTGCGGGAGGCCATGGACATCTTCAGCCACGGTCGGCCTGAAATCGCGGCGGACGGGGAACTGCAGGCCGATACGGCGCTCGTACCGGACGTCGCGGCGCTGAAAGCTCCGGGATCTCCGGTCGCCGGCCGCGCGAACGTGCTCGTCTTCCCCGGCCTCGACGCCGCGAACATCGCGTACAAACTGCTCGAGCGACTCGCCGGAGCACGCGCGCTGGGCCCTGTCCTTCAGGGGCTGCGGCGACCGCTGAACGACCTCTCCCGCGGCGCGTCCGTCTCCGATATCGTGGATGTCGCTTGCATCACCGCCCTCATGTCACCCGGGAGCGAAGGATGACGTTTTCGATCGAAACGGTGGGAGCCACCACCCTCGTCGCCGTGGACGGCCAGCTCACGATCAACAACCGCGGCGAATTCAAGGAGCGCGTGCTCGCGCGCCTGGCGGATGGGGACACCGACTTCGTGATCGACTTCACCGAGGCCGACTACATCGACTCGTCCGGCCTGGGGGTGCTCGTCAGCCTCTCCAAGCACATCCGCGACGCGGGAGGGCGCCTTACGCTGGCGGGGCTGAACGAGGATCTTCAGCGGCTCTTCGCCCTGACCAGACTCGACTCGCTGTTCGAGATCGCCGAGTCCCGGGCAGCCGCGCTCGGCGAGTCCTGACCGGAGCCGCGGCTCCGGCATGAACGACGGCGACGCGGCCCGCATCCTGGTCCTTTCCAGCCGGCCGGACATTCTCCAGGCCGTGGCGGACGCCGCCGCCGAGATCGATCCGCCGCCCGAGGTGAGAGGCCTCTTCGGGCGCCCCCTGACGGTGCTCCCGACGGATCTCGTCCTCGTGGACATCGCCGAGCCGCGCGCGACGATGGCCTATCTGCACCGGCGCTTCGGCGCGACGTCGGCTCTCGTGGCGCTCATCGAGGGTGCATGGGTCGATCGCCTGGGTTCGGCGCTGGCGGAGGACTGGACCGACTACCTCTTCTATCCTCTCAACGCGGCCGAACTCGGGCTCGTGTGGCAGAAACACACCTCGCCCGCGGAAGCGCCCGACCTGAACCTGGACGTCGATGAGTCGGGGCGCATACGCGTCGTCTTTCCGTCGAGCGTGCGCTACCAGCGCGCCGTGGTGGAGAGGGTCGTCGTGGCATGCCGTCACCTCGCCGACCTGGACGGGGAGACGGCGTTCAGACTCCGGGTCACGCTCGGCGAGGCCGTGGCCAACGCGATCCTCTACGGGAGCGGGGACCGTCCCGGCGCCGTCGTGCGGGTTTCAGCGACAGCGGATGCGGACGGCCTGCGCGTGAAGGTTTCGGACGAGGGTAGCGGATTCGATCCCGATGCCGTGCCGGACCCTGTCTCGGGGGAAGGCATCGGCCGGCCCCGCGGGCGCGGCCTCTTTCTCCTGAGGCAGCTCGCGGATGACGTGACGTTCAACGAGACCGGCAACAGGGTCACGCTCTCGTTTCGGGGGGCGCCGGATCCGCTGGTGAGGATCGAACCTCTCCTGAGACGCTTCGCCGATGTCACCGGTCTGAGATTCCGGCTCGACCGGCGGTTCGAGGACGGTTTGCAGGTGCTGTTCGACAGCTGGGAGAATGACGGGGAGTCGAACGGCCAGCCGGAGGTTCGGGAGACGTGGCCTCTGGGCGATGCGGGACGGCTGCGGCTGATCCACGAGCCGGCGAGCAGCGGCGATGCCGCCGCGACGCTGCTCGCGGGCTGGATCGGCGCCGTGGCGGAGGGCGAACAGTCACGGGAGCGGCTCCTCGCACGACGGTTGCGCCGGGAGCGGGTGCTGGCCGAGCTGGAAATCGCCAGGGACCTGCAACTGAAGCTCCTGCCGCCCCCCGAGGATTTTCGCGATCTCGGACGGATTGCGGCCCGCTGCGATCCGGCGCTCTCTCTCGGCGGCGACTTCTATTACCTCGTCCGGCTCGCCGGCGGCCGTCTGGGGGTCATGCTCGGCGACGTGAGTTCGCACGGTCCCTCCGCCGCAATCATCATGGCCCGCACGCTGAGTGCCGTCGTCCTGGCGACGGGCGTGGAGACCGAACCCGCGGCCGTGCTGGACGCCATGCACGGGCAGCTCCGGGCGGCGCTCGACGCGACCGAGATGTACATGACGCTCTTCTACGGGGTCATCGATCCCGGGCGCGCGGAACTGCACTACGCGAACGCGGGCCACCCGTATGCGTACCTGGTCGGATCCGACGGAATACGCCGTCTCACCGCGCTGGATCCACCGGTCGGCGTGGCCGCGGTCCGGTCGTACCGGCAGACGCGGGTTCCGTGCGCCGGGGAAACGCTGTTGGCGTTCACCGATGGCCTGGCCGAACTCAGCGATCCTCTCGAAACACCGGATGCCCGGGTGCGGAGGCGTATCGACCGCGGGGACTTCGATCCCGAGGTGCTCGTCGCGGCTCTCTTCGCGGACAGCGATGACGAGATGAGACTGGACGACCGGACGGCCGTCGCGGCTTCCCTGTGACCGCCGGGAAGGCTGAACGCTCCCGGCCGAAGCGGGCGCTCGGCCAGAACTTCCTGGTCGACCCGAATATCCAGCGCAAGATCGTACGGGAACTCGACCCGCGGCCCGCGGACATCGTGCTCGAGGTTGGACCGGGGCACGGAGAACTGAGCCAATACCTCGTCGGCCAATGCCGTCGCCTCGTCCTCATCGAAAAGGACCGCAACCTTGCCCGCGGGCTCCGCGCCCGCTGGGGAGAGCGGCCGGACGTGGATGTGGTGGAAGGCGACGCACTTCGCATCGGGCTCTCGGGATTCGTAGGGGACGCTACGGCGGTGCGCGTAGTGTCGAACGTCCCCTACAACATCACGTCGCCTCTCGTCTTCACCTTTCTCGAACTCGATCCGGCCGCTGTCCGTATCGTGCTCACGGTGCAGAGAGAAGTGGCGGAGCGCATCGTCGCGCCGCCGGGCATCAAGGCGTACGGCGCGCTCTCCGTCGGGGTGCAGGCAATTGCCGATGCCTCGCTTGCCTTCCGGGTGGGCCGCCAGGCGTTCCGCCCCGTCCCCGCGGTCGATTCGGCGGTCGTTCGCCTCGAACCGCGGCCGGACGCCGCCGGCGTGGACCGCACGGCGCTCAGGACGCTGACGCGCGCGTGCTTCAACCGCCGCCGGAAGCAGCTGCAGAAGACGCTGCGCACGGCTTCGGAGCTGAGTTTCGCGGGAGATGTGGAGGCAATACTGGCGCAACTCTCGATCGATCCCGCGGTGCGGCCGGAGATGCTGGATCCTCCGACCTTCGTGCGCCTGGCGGCGGCGCTTCGGACGGGACGGGAAGGGGGCGCGTCGCGTTGAGTTGACAACGGGCCGGCCCTATCTTGGTTTGTGAAACCTTTCACAAGGGTGGGCATGAGCGGCAGAATTTCCGATTCGACAGTCCGGCGCCTCTCCCTGTATCTCCGCATGTTGCGCGACCTCGAGCGAGCCGGCGCGGAGTTCGTGTCCAGTTCGCAGCTTGCCGAACCCTCGGGGGCCACCTCGGCCCAGGTCCGGAAAGATCTGAGCCACTTCGGCTCGTTCGGGAAACGTGGGCGCGGATACTCGGTCGACGGGCTCGTGCGGGCGCTCGAGGAGATCCTCGGGCTTTCGCGCAGTTGGAGGCTCGCGTTGGTGGGTGTCGGCAAGATCGGGTCCGCTCTCCTGGGGTATGGCGGGCTTGCGGCGCGCGGATTCGACGTCGTCGCGGCCTTTGACGTCGACGAGACGAAGATCGGCACATTGGCCTACGGGCTCAGGATTCGTCCGATGACGGACCTCGGGCCGGTCATCGCGGAGTGCAGGGCGGAGATCGGGGTCGTCGCGACCCCCACGGAGGTGGCCGCCGAGATCGCCGCGGAACTCGAGCGTGCGGGCGTGGGCGCGATCCTCAACTTCGCGCCGATCGAACTTTCCGAGGTGAACGGCGTGCCGATCCGGACCGTGGACATCGTGCTCGAACTGGAAGGCTTGAGCTACCTGATGTCCGAGGCGGGTCGGCGTACCGGGAGCGATGCGTGACGGGCCTGCACTTCGCGCCCAACGGGGTGCTGGTGCGCAAGGCGTTGCGCCGGCTCGAGGGCGGTCCCCGCTCGTCCGTGGATCTCGCCGCCGACGTTCTCGGAATGCACGGGTGTCCGCCAGCCATGGCCGGCCGGCTGGTCGCGCAGTTGCTCGAGGGAATACCCGAGGTGGCGCGCGATGGGGAGGGCGGCGATGCCTGGCGGCTGGCCGGGGAAGGGCGGCGGAACCCGAAGCCGGCGGCCAAGGGGCTGCACGATCTCCGGTACGCGGTCGTAGACGTTGAGACGAACGGCGGGTTCGCCGAGGGGAACGGCCGGGTGGTGGAGATTGCGATCGTGGACGTGGATCGTGGCGCTATCGGCGGGTGCTATTCGACTCTCGTGGATGCCGGCGTAACGATTCCGCCGTGGATCACGCGCCTCACCGGCATCCGCACGGAGATGACGCACGGAGCACCGAGTTTCTCTCAGATCTGCGACCGGGTGCGCGAGCACCTCCGCGGCCGGGTTTTCGTCGCACATAACGCGGCGTACGATTGGGGTTTCCTGCGCGCCGAGATGCGGCGGGCCGGGGCCGGCCTGCCGCGCGGACCTCGTCTGTGCACGGTCCATCTGGCGCGCCGGCTGATACCGGGGCTCGAGCGTCGAGGCCTGGACTCCGTCGCCGACTACTACGGGATCGAGATCCGCGAACGTCACCGCGCGCGAGGCGACGCGGTCGCGACGGCCCGTATCCTCGTCCGCATGCTCGAGGACGCCGAGCGACGGGGCTGGACGACGTGGCCCGCGCTCCGAAAGGCGCTCGGGCCGGTTCCGCGGCGCGAGCGCGGCAAGCGGCGGGATCGGCGTACCGAACGGCAGGAACCACGCGAACGACGACATGAGTGATGGAACATGAGCGATAGCGACAGAATTCCGGTCATCGTCTCCGCCGCGCGGCTCCCCACGGGCCGCTTCATGGGCGGACTCTCCTCCCTCGCGGCCCCGGACCTGGGCGGCCTCGCGATCTCGGCGGCGGTCGATCGCGCCGGCATCGACCCGGAGGAGATCGATGACGTGATCATGGGGAACGTCGTGCAGGCGGGGGTCGGACAGGCGCCCGCCCGCCAGGCGGCGATCCGGGGCGGGGTGCCCGTGACCGTCCCCGCGGTGACCGTGAACAAGGTCTGCGGTTCCGGCTTGAAGGCCGTCATGCTGGCGGCACAGGCGATAAAGGCCGGTGACGCCCGGGTCGTGGTGGCCGGCGGGATGGAGTCGATGTCGAACGCCCCCTACCTCCTCCGGGGACACCGGGAGGGAGTGAAGTTCGGAGACCGGTCGCTCGTCGACGGCCTCATACATGACGGTCTGTGGTGCGCGTTCGGCACCTGCCACATGGGCGGCCACGCCGAGTACACGGCCCACAAGGCGGGCGTTAGCCGCGAGGACCAGGACGCCTACGCGCTCGGCAGTCACGAGAAGGCGATCCACGCGATCGACGGGGGGGAATTCGCCGAGGAAGTCGTCCCCGTCCACCTCGAGACCCGGAAGGGAACCGTGACGATCGAGGCGGACGAGCCTCCGCGTCGCGGCACGTCGCTGGAGGCGCTCGCGAAGCTGAGGCCCGCCTTCGCGGGGGATGCGCCCCCGGAAGTGACCGAGCCCAGCGTCACGGCCGGAAACGCGCCCGGCCTCAACGACGGAGGCGCGGCCACGGTCGTCGCGTCCGAGGCGTATGCCGCGGCGAACGGCCTCCCGATCCTCGCGCGGATCCGGGCCTATTCCGTGGGGGCGACGGCGCCCCGCGATCTCTTCTTCGCGCCCGTCACCGCCGTGCGGAAGCTCATGACGCTCGACGGCACGGTGGTCAACGACTACGGACTCGTGGAGATGAACGAGGCATTTGCCGTGCAGTGTCTCGCGGACGCCCGCGAACTCGGACTGGATCTCGATCGCGTGAACGTCCGCGGCGGGGCGATCGCACTCGGCCATCCGATCGGGGCTTCGGGCGCGAAGATCCTCACGACCCTCCTGTACGCCATGCGGGACCGTGATGTCGAGCAGGGGATGGCCACCCTCTGTCTCGGCGGGGGCAACGCCGTCGCGCTGAGCGTGGAGCGGCGATGAACGTGAAGCCCGAAGGCTGGGCCTGGGCCGGGAGGCTGGCGGCATTCGCGGGCCTTTTTGTCGCCTTCGGACTCGTGTTCGGGTTCGCGACCGCTGCCATCGCCGGCCTCCCGGATGCCGACGCGACGGAGTCCATCGACTGGTGGAACGTCACGCCCGTGCTGCTTGCGGCGTGCGCGGCCACATGGCTGCTGGCCGTCGGCATCGACCGGCGCCCGCTGTCCGCGCTCGGGTTGAGGCCCGGCCCGCCCGGCCTCGTGGAACTCGGTTCCGGCGTGCTGGCGGGACTGGCGATCATCGGCGCCGCCATTCTTGCCCTGGCGGCACCGGGCTGGGTCTCGTGGACCGCGTCGGCCGCACCGGTCCTTGCGGGCGTGAAGGTGTCGGCCCTTCTGCTGGGCGCCGCGTTCACGGAGGAACTCCTCTTTCGGGGCTATCCCTTCCGCGTCCTTCACCTCCGGTTCGGGCCCGTTCCCGCCCTGGTCGCGACCTCCGTGGCCTTCGGTCTCATGCACGGCGCCAACCCGGGGGTGACTCCGCTGGCGCTCGTCAACCTGACCCTGGCCGGCGTTCTCCTCGGCGTGGCCTACTGGCGTTCGGGCAGCCTGTGGTTCGTCACGGGGCTCCACTTCGGCTGGAACTGGGTGATGGCGGCGAGCGGTCTGCCCGTGAGCGGGCTCGACGTGTCGATCTCCGGCCTCGAAGCCGCCGTCACGGGTCCGGCACTGTGGACGGGCGGCGCCTTCGGGCCGGAGGGTGCGCTGTCGATCACGTTCGTGACCGTACTGGGAACCGTCTGGCTGTGGCGGGTTGCGGGGTCGCGAAGCCGCCCCGGCTCCGGGTTGTCGACGACGACGGGAAGCCCCGGTGACCCGCATGGGAGTCTCGATGCGGGCGGGTGAGGTGTCGCGAGTCGGCGTCGTCGGCGCGGGTACGATGGGAAATGGCATTGCCCACGTCTTCGCGCTTGCCGGCATCGAAGTCCGCCTCGTGGACGTGGCGCCGGAGGTGCTCGACCGGGCGCGGGCCTCCATCGAGCGAAACCTCGCGCGCCAGACCCGCCGGGACCTGATCTCCACCGACGAGGCCGAGGCGGCGCTCGGCCGGATCACGACGGAGCGGTCGCTGACGGCGCTCGAAGACGCGGAAGTCGTCGTGGAGGCCGCGAGCGAGGATCCGGCGCTCAAGTTCCGGCTCTTCGAGGAATTGTCCGCCGTCGTGAGTCCGGAAACGCTGCTTGCGTCGAACACGAGTTCGATCTCGATCACCCGCATCGCCTCACACGCCGCCGACCCGGAGCGCGTGATCGGGATGCACTTCATGAACCCGGTGCCGGTCATGCGTCTCGTCGAGGTCATTCGGGGGCTCGAGACCTCCGACGACGCAGCCGACCTTACCCTCGGCCTCTGCAGGCGGCTCTCGAAGACGGCGGTGCTGGCGAACGACTATCCCGGCTTTGTCGCCAACCGGATCCTGATGCCGATGATCAACGAAGCCGTGTATTGTCTCATGGAGGGAGTGGCGGAGGCCGAGGCGGTGGACACCGTGATGAAGCTCGGCATGAACCATCCCATGGGACCGCTTGCGCTCGCCGACCTCATCGGACTGGACACGTGCCTCGCCATCATGCGCGTCCTGCACACGGAACTCGGCGACTCCAAGTACCGCCCCTGCCCGCTGCTCGCGAAGTACGTCGCCGCCGGATGGCTCGGCCGGAAGACCGGGCGCGGCTTCTACGACTACTCCGCGGCATGATGACCGGCCGCCGCTCCTGGTCTGCCCTCGAACTCTCGTCCGAGGCGGAACAGATTCTCACGCTCGCCCGCCAGTTCGCCGAGGAACGGCTGCAGCCCACGGCGGAAGCCCGCGATGCGAATGAGGAGCGTTTCGATGCCGCGGTCCACCGGGAACTGGGCGAGCTCGGCTTCCTCGCCATGCGGGTGCCGGAGCGGTACGACGGTCTCGGGCTCGATCTCGTCACGTACCTCTACGTGCTGGAGGAACTCGGGTGGGGAGATGCCGGGGTCGCGGTCTCCGTCAGCATTCACAACTCGCTCGCCGTTTCGATCCTCCTCCGCCGGGGAAGCGACGCACAGCGGGAGGAGTGGCTCCCCAGGATGGCCAGTGGACAGGTGCTCGGCGCCTTCTCTCTCTCCGAGGCCGGCGCCGGTACGGATGCCGCGGCGCTCAGGACACAGGCCACGCCCACGGAAGGCGGCTGGATTCTGAACGGCGAGAAGATGTGGGTCACGAACGGCGCGTCCGCCGATGTCATATTGATGTTCGCCAGGACGGATACCGTGGATGACCGGCGCGGATCGCGCGGCATCAGCGCCTTTCTCCTGCCGGCCGGGACGGACGGATTGTCGGTCGGCCGGAAAGAGAGAAAGATGGGACAGCGAGGCTCGGAGACCGTCGCTTTGTCCCTGAAGGATGTGTTTTTGCCGCAAGGACTTATGATAGGAGAGGTGAACCGGGGCTTCAGCTACGCGCTCGAAGGTCTCGAGGCGGGCCGGCTCGGGATCGCGGCCGGGGCTCTGGGCATCGCCTCCGCCGCGGTGGACGCCGCGTTCGAATACGCGGATACGCGGCGCCAGTTCGGGCGCTCGCTGCGGGAGTTTCAGGGGATGGAATTCAAGCTCGGCGACATGGTGACCCGGCTTGAGGCCGCGCGGGGACTGCTCGAGCGTGCGGCCGCCGCCCACACATTGGGAGACCCGCGGGCGCGCCGCCTGTCCAGCGTGGCCAAGTTGTTCGCGAGCGAGACCGCGATGACGAACGCCCGCGAAGCCGTGCAGGTGTTCGGAGGCTACGGCTACTCGCGGGAATATCCCGTGGAACGTCTGTTCCGGGACGCGAAGGTCACCGAGATCTACGAGGGAGCCAACGAAATGCACCGCAGCCTGATCGCGCGGCAACTCTACAGAGAGAGAGGATACGTGTGAGTGCGACGGCGGAACCTGTAGCCATCGGCGCCCTGGACCCACGCCCGCTCCGCGAGACGGACCCCGCGGTGGCGGCCTCGATCGACCGGGAACTCGAGAGACAGCGCACCGGTCTCGAACTGATCGCGAGCGAGAACTTCGTGTCCCGGGGAGTCCTCGAGGCGACCGGCTGCGTGATGACGAACAAGTACGCGGAGGGCTATCCCGGGCGCCGCTACTACGGCGGCTGCGAGTTCGTGGACGAGGTCGAGAACCTCGCCCGTGAGCGGGCGCGCCGGCTGTTCGGGGCGGACCACAGCAACGTGCAGACGCACAGCGGCTCCGGTGCGAACATGACCGCGCTCCAGGCCCTTACCGAACCGGGAGCGACACTGCTCGGGATGGATCTCTCGCATGGGGGGCACCTGACGCACGGTTCGCACGTCAACTTCTCGGGTCTCTGGTACCGCGTCGTTCCCTACGGGGTGCGAGCCTCGGATCGGACGATCGACTACGATGCCCTCCGGGCGACCGCGCTGGACGTGCGTCCTTCCGTCATCATCGCGGGGGCCAGCGCGTACCCCCGACGGATCGATTTCGGGCGTTTCGCGGAGATCGCCGAGGAATGCGGCGCCCGCGTCCTCGTGGACATGGCCCATATCGCGGGTCTTGTGGCGACGGGACACCACCCGTCCCCGGTGCCGCACGCGGATGTCGTGACGACCACGACGCACAAGACGCTGCGCGGGCCGCGGGGAGGACTCATTCTGTGCCGCGAGGAGCACGCGAAAGCGGTTGACAAAGCCGTCTTCCCGGGACTCCAGGGCGGTCCCCTGATGCATGTGATCGCCGCGAAGGCGGTCGCGCTCGGCGAGGCCTTGCGCCCCGAGTTCGGCGAGTACTCGGATCTCGTCGTGTGCAACGCCCGCGCGCTGGGACGGCGGCTCGCCGAACACGGATATGATCTCGTGGCCGGAGGGACGGATACGCACCTCCTCCTCGTGGACCTCCGGACGACGGATCTCACGGGCAGGGATGCGGAGGCTCTTCTGGGTCGGGCGGGCATCACCGTCAACAAGAACACCGTGCCGTTCGAGACCCGCTCGCCGTTCGTGGCGTCCGGCATGAGGATCGGGACGGCGGCGGTTTCGACCCGCTCCATGGGCGAGAACGAAATGGTGAGAATCGCCGACCTCATGGACCGCGCGCTGCGCTCGGAGGGCGATGATGCGACGCTTTCGGCGGTGGACTCCGAGGTCCGGGCGTTGTGCGCGGATTTCCCGCTCTATCCGCAGAATGACGGCGTTCGCGGCGAGAGCGTAGCTTGACGCCAACTTTTTCCCCCGTCTAACTTTGCCGTTCATGTCCTTGCGGGCAGTGCGCATTGGCCGGGGAAGGGGCCTGGTACGAGGTGAGAAGGTGGACACAGCGGCCGTTCTGACGGGCATCAGGAAGGGCAACCCCAGGTATACGGAAGCCGCATACCTGTTTCTGCTCTCCGCCCTCCAGCGCCGGTTGTCCAGCCTCGACCTGCCTCGTCACATCAGCGGCGCTGAAGTCGCCGACGCGGTCCGGGAACTCGCGCTGGAGCGGTTCGGACCTCTGGCTCGAACCGTACTCGAGCATTGGGGTGTGCACGGCACGACGGACATCGGCGAGATCGTCTTCGCGCTGGTTGAATGTGGAGTGCTGATCAAACAACCCGACGATTCGCGAGAGGACTTCGAGGGGCTCTTCAGCTTCGACGAAGCTTTTGAGGACAGCTACCCCTGGAGCGCGTAGGGGGGGAACGGAAGGGGAGGGGGTGAACGCGTGGCCGATTCGGGGTCGTTCACGGAGTGCTTGAGTTGCACGAAGGGGGTCCTGCTCCCGCTTTCGGACTACGGACGCGACGGGGCGCCGATCCGGTACAAGGCATGGGTCTGCTCGAACCCCGACTGCGGGTTCAACATCCGGATCGACAACGGTGAGATCAGCTTCGGACGCAACGTCCAGCAGTCCTACAAGTAACCTTCCCGGCGGAGACTCCGTCGATGCCGCGCGGAGCCCCGCCAGCCGGGCTCCTGCCTTCTCGTCAGCGGACTGGTGGCGTTGTGCCGCCCGGGAGGTGTGGCTCCCCACCGCGGCCGAGATGGCGGAGATCGATCGCGTCGCCGTCGAATCGGGGGCGATACCCGAACGCGCGCTGATCGAAAACGCGGGTCGAGCCCTGGCGCGCCATGTGCACGAACGGTTCCCGGCCGGTCGTGTCGCGGTGCTTGCGGGAAGCGGGCACAACGGCGCCGACGCCCTCGTGGCCGGACGGACCCTTTCCGCCTGGGGCCGATCCGTCGGGTTCGTCCAGTGCGGGAGCCGCGCCCCGGATCCGGATGTCCTCGCGGGGTGGGATCTGAATCTCGAACCGACGGCAGCGCTGGATCGGGAACTCGCCGCGGCGAACGTCGTCATCGACGGCATCCTGGGGACCGGCCTGACGACGGCGCCCCGCCCGCTCCAGGCGGAGATCATCGAGCGCGTGAACGCGTCCCGGGCCGCCGTGGTCTCCGCCGATGGTCCCAGCGGCGTGGACTTTACGACGGGCCGCGTGCCGGGTGCCGCAATTCGGGCCGACCTCACCGTCACATTCGGGTGGCCCAAGATGGGCTTGCTGAGTTTCCCGGCTCGCGAACGCATCGGCGACCTGGTTTCGGTGGAAATCGGCTTTCCGCCGCCGGAGCCGCCGCCGTCGGCCCGGGCCGTGACGGCGGCGTGGGTGGCCAGCCTGCTCGGGGTGCGGCTCGCGGACGGCCATAAGGGGGACGCGGGCTATCTCGCGATCGTCGGCGGCGAGCGGGGTATGGCCGGCGCCGTGGTTCTGGCGGCCCGTGCCGCGATCCGGGCGGGGGTCGGCATCGTGCGCGTCGTGAGTGCCCCGGAGAACCGGAAGGTCGTGCAAACCAGCGTGCCGGAGGCCGTATTCGTGGACTGGTCCGAGTCCGAGGCGGTGCAGGCGGCGCTGAGCTGGGCACGCGCGGTCGCGGTCGGGCCGGGTCTCGGTACGGGGTCGGAGCGAGCAGCGTTGCTGCAAGGCGTGCTGGAGGCTGGGTCCGTCCCCCTGGTCATCGATGCGGACGCTCTGAACGTGCTCTCGGCGGCAGCGGCGGAGGCTGGTGCGCCGCTCGGTCCGCCGGTTCCGCTCCGACCCGTCCTCCTGACACCGCACCCGGGCGAGATGGCCCGGTTGCTCGGAACATCCGTCCGCGAGGTACGCGAGGATGCCCCGGCCGCGGCCCGGCGGCTGGCCGACGCGACGCAGACGACCGTGCTGCTCAAGGGTGCACCGAGCTGGGTGGCGCGGCCCGGGGGTGAGCTGCGCGCGACCACGCTCGTGAGTCCCGCGTTCGCGAGCGGCGGCATGGGCGACGTGCTGACCGGGGTCTGCGGTGCCTGCCTGGCGTCCGGCCTCGGCCCCGCCGACGCGGCGTCGGCCGCCCTGACGCTCACGGCTCTCGCCATTGTGCACGGCGTGGATGAGATCGGCGGATCCGCGGCGGACGTGCCGGATGCGCTGCCGGAGGCGCGCCGTGCGCTGCCAAGGTTGCGATCCGGAGCCTGGCCGGGGGTCAACCTCGCCCTCCCCGCGTTGCCCGCGGCCGCGACCGGAGACCAGGTCGGATGAACGTCACCGGTCCGGCGCTTGCGGAGGGGCCCGAAACCGCGCGCATTCGGGCCTTCCTGGACGGGGCCGGCGCGAACGCCGGCCGCAGGGACCCGGCGGTCGCCATCACGTTGCCGGTGGGGGATGACGCCGCGGCCTTTCGTCCTCCGGATGACATGCAGGTCGTGGTGAGCTGCGACGCGAGCGTGGAGGGGATCCACTTTCGCCGCGAATGGATGACGTGGGAAACGATCGGATACCGTGCGGCCGCGTCGGCGCTGAGCGACCTCGCGGCCATGGCCGCGACCCCCGTCGGCCTCACCGTCGTCGCGGCGCTACCGCCCGAGCTGGATGTCGAAATCGCCGCGGCACTGGGACGCGGCGTGGGAGAGATCGCCGGGCGGGTCGGCGCGGAAGTCCTCGGTGGCGACCTGGTCGCGTCGCCGGGTCCCGCCTTTCTCGACGTCACCGTCCTCGGCTACGCGGCGGCACCGATCACGCGGTGCGGAGCGCGTCCGGGCGACGAGCTGTGGGTGACCGGTGAACTCGGCGCGGCTGCGGCCGCCGTGCGCGATCTGGAGCGGGGACTGGAACCGGACCCTCGGGCGCGTCGGGCCTTCGACCGACCGTGCCCCCGGATCGACGAGATGCTGTGGCTCCGGGACCGGGTCCGAATCCACGCCGCGATCGACCTCTCGGACGGCGTGAACCGGGATGCGCGCCATCTCGCGGCGGCTTCCGGGGTCGCTCTGGAAGTCGAGGCGGACCGCCTCCCGGCCGCCCCCGCTCTCGACGGCTTTCGTCAGGCGCCGGCCGGGGAACGTCTCCTCCTCGCCGGCGGTGAGGATTACGAACTGCTCCTCGCCGTCCCACCCGGAGCCATGCAGGGGACGGAGCGGGCATTTGCCGTCGCGTTCGATCTGCCGCTCACAAGGGTCGGGAGCGCGCGGGAAGGGGAAGGGCTGACCGTGAGCGGGCGGTTGAATCCGGCGCTTCCGACGGGGTTCGATCATTTCGAGGGTGGGCATTGATCAGGACGGCGACCTTCTACGTCACGCTCGTGCTTGCAACGATCTTCTTCGGTGCCATGGCGGCGTTCGTTTCCCTCGTCGGAGGCGGTCGGGCCTGGATGGATCGGGCCAACCGGGGCTGGGCTCGCTCCATGCTCTCGGCCGCGGGCGTGCGCGTCACCGTCCACGGCCTCGAGCACCTCCACCCGTCGGGGGTTCAGATCATCGCCGCGAACCACCAGTCGTACTTCGATATCTGGGCGCTCATCGCGGGCCTTCCCGCGTCTGTGCGCTTCATCGCGAAGCGGGAGTTGGCGAACATTCCGATGCTCTCCGTGGGGATGCGTTCCGCGGGGCACGTGCTCATCGACCGCGACCGGCCCCGCAGCGCGAAGAAAACGCTCCGGGAGGCAGGCGACCGGATGCGGGCCGAGCAGTTGACTCTCGTGCTGTTCCCCGAGGGGACCCGGTCGCGGGACGGCCGACTGGGGCGTTTCCGGCGAGGTTCCTTCGCGCTGGCCCTGGAGACGCGGGCGTCCCTCGTTCCGGCGGCGGTCGAAGGCGGCCAGCATGTCTATCCGCCCGGCGCGAAGCGGGTGCGGCGCGGCCCGATCACCGTGCGGCTGGGGCCGCCGATTCGACTGGAAGGAGCGGAGCCGCCCGACCGGAAGACGCTGATGCTCAAGACCCGCGCCGCCATCGAGGCGATGCTCGCGCAGGGAGAATCGGGCGGCAGCGCGTCCGATTAGCCCGCACGCGACTTGTTCCGCGGCCGCGGGACCCTATTTTCCGGCACGGGTGGAGGAAGACGCGATCGTCCGGATCGCCGGGGGGAGGGGACTCGCCTGCATGTACCGCCCCAGACATCACCGAAGCCGAAGCGTCCCGTGACGGCCATCGTCCGGGTCGTGGGCCGCGAGATCGTCGATTCGCGGGGCAACCCTACGGTCGAAGCCGACGTGCATCTCGAGAGCGGCGCCGTCGGCCGCGCCGCCGTCCCGAGCGGCGCATCGACGGGAGAGCACGAGTCGGTCGAGCTGCGCGACGGCGACCCGGCGCGCTACGACGGCAAAGGCGTGCTACGGGCGGTCGCGCACGTCAACGGGGAGATCGCGTCGGCGGCGCGGGGCCGCGATGCCTCGGACCAGCGCGGGCTCGACTCCGCGCTCATCGCGCTCGACGGCACGCCGAACAAGGGCCGCCTCGGGGCGAACGCGATCCTTGCCGTCTCCATGGCGTCGGCGCGAGCGGCCGCGGCCTCGGCCGGGACGCCCCTGTTCCGACACCTCGGCGCCGGTGATCCGCACCTCCTCCCGGTCCCGATGCTGAACATCCTCAATGGCGGCGTGCACGCGAACAACACCGTCGACATTCAGGAGTTCATGATTCTGCCGCTCGGCGCGCAGAGCTTCTCCGACGGTCTTCGGGTCGGCGTGGAAGTGTTCCACGCGCTGAAACGCCGACTGTCGGACGCGGGGTACGCGACCGCCGTAGGGGACGAGGGTGGGGTGGCTCCGGATCTGTCTTCGAACCGCGAGGCCCTGAACCTCATCATGGCCGCGATCGTCGACGCGGGTTACGAGCCCGGCGCGGAGGTCGCGCTCTCACTCGACTGTGCCGCATCGGAGTTCTACGACGCGAGGGCCGGAGTGTACCGGCTCGAGAGCGCCGGTGAGGCCGGAGAACTCGACGCGCGGGACCTCGTGTCGCTCTACGAGAACTGGCTCGACGCGTATCCCATCGTCTCGATTGAAGACGGGCTCCACGAAGACGACTGGGAGGGCTGGGCGACCCTCACGTCCCGGATCGGAGACCGCGTCCAACTGGTTGGGGACGACCTCTTCGTGACCAACGTCCATCGTCTGGCGCGCGGTATCGAGGCCGGGGTCGGGAACGCGATCCTCATCAAGCTCAATCAGATCGGGACCGTGAGCGAGACGCTGGATGCGATCCGGCTGGCTGCGGAGGCGAACTTCGGCATCGTCATTTCGCACCGTTCGGGGGAGACGGCCGACACGTTCATTGCGGACCTCGCGGTGGCGACGAACGCCGGACAGATCAAGACGGGAAGCGCGTGCCGGTCGGAACGCGTCGCGAAGTACAACCAGCTGCTGCGGATCGAAGAACAGCTCGGCTCGAGCGCGAGCTATCCGGGGTCCGCCGTGTACGGAGGCCGGTGATGGCGGAGGCGGCCAACCGTCGACTCACGCGAGCCATCACGTTCGTTGCCCTCATCGGAGCGGGTTACTACTGGATGGTGGGCGGAGAATACACGAGGGCCGGCCTGATCCGACTCGAGAGGGAGATCGAATCGAGGCGAGCGGAGCTGACGGAACGCAAGGATGAACTCGAGTGGACCCAGGCCTGGGCCGACAGTCTCGTGTCGAACCCCTGGGCGATCGAGCGCGTCGCGCGGGAACGGTACGGGTTCGTCCGGCCCCGAGAGATCCTGGTGCGGTTCGTCGAGTTGGGTGACGTAACAGATCCTCCCGCGCCGCCCCCGCGAGCGAACGTTCCGCCCTGAGCCGCAACGCTTTCCCGGGGCCGGCGGCTTGCCCCGCGCGCCACGACGTGTAGGATAGCGGACCCACAAGCCTGGCAGGGTAGCTCAGCCTGGTAGAGCAAGGGACTCATAAGCCCTGGGTCGGGGGTTCAAATCCCCCCCCTGCCACTCTTTATGGCGGCGCAACATGAACTCGGAGCCGGGCCCGTGCGGGCCCTCGTACGGTTCTCCGGCGAGCTCTCGACCAAGGCGCGCCGGACGCGGTCGCGCTTCCAGAACCGGCTCGCGACCAACTTGCGCGATGCGTTCGACGCCGAAGGGATCGACGTCGTGCTCGAACCCGGCTGGAGCCGTTTCCACATCCAGGGTCCGACCCCGGCCTTTCTCGATCCGCTCCTTCGCACCTTCGGCGTGTCCAGTTGTTCCTTGCTGGCCGGCGAGTGCGAGGCCGACCTCGACACGATCGTCGCCACGGGCACGGACCTCTTCGCCGAGTCCGTGCACGGCCGCAGCTACGCGGTGCGGGCGCGCCGCTCCGGTTCGCACGGCTTTTCCTCCTCCGATATCCAGCAGCGTCTAGGGGCTGCCCTGAACCCCGGCGCTACCGTGGACCTCGGGGATCCGGACGTCACCGTGTTCGTCGAGGTCCGGGATGACAGGGTCTTCTTTCACGAGGACAGGGTCCGCGGACCATCCGGCCTGCCGCTCGGAGTGCAGGGACATGCGCTCGCCCTCATCTCCGGCGGCTTCGATTCGGCCGTAGCCGCCTGGATGGCGCTGCGCCGGGGGATTCGCCTCGACTACATCTTCTGCAATCTCGGCGGGAGCGCCTACGAGCGGATGGTGGTGGAGGTGACGAAGGTGCTGGCGGATCGCTGGAGCTACGGAACGCGGCCCCGGCTGCATGTCCTCGAGTTCGGCCCGGTCGTGGAGGCCATGCGCGCCCGCGCCAAGCCCGCATACCTGCAGGTCGTCCTCAAGCGGATGATGTATCGGGCCGCCGCGAAGATCGGGGAACGCATCGGTGCCGAGGCGATCGTCACGGGCGAGTCGGTGGGGCAGGTCTCTTCTCAGACGCTCCGCAATCTACGCGCGATCGAAAACGCCTCCTCGCTCCTGGTGCTCCGACCCCTGCTCGGGTTCCACAAGGAGGAGATTCTCGACCGGGCGCGGGAGATCGGCACGTACGACCTGTCCGCCCGTGTGCGTGAGTACTGCGACCTCGTGCCGCAGCGCCCGGTCACCGCGTCGTCGCCGGAGGCCGCCGAGGCGCAGGAGTCGGCTGTGGGCTTCGCGGAACTGGGCGAAGCGGTCGCTGGCGCGACGGTGCACAATGTGCGCGCCCTGCGTCCGGAATCGATGGTCGGGGCGTCTCTGTACGTGACCGAGGTGCCCGACGGAGCGGTCATCCTCGACACCCGCCCCCGCGACGCGTTCGAGGCCTGGCACTGGCCGGGGGCGACCCGCCGCGACCTCCCGCAACTCGAGCGGGATTTCGGCGAACTCGAACGCGACACGACCTACGTGCTCTGCTGCACGGAGGGCGTGCGAACGGCCTACCTGGCCGAGATCATGCAGCGTGCGGGATACGAGGCCTACTCCTTCCTCGGCGGGGCGCCCCGCATGCGGCGCGTCGCGCGAGGCCGGGCGGGGATCGACTGATCGCGGCCTTTTTTGACACCCCCGCCCGTGCGGGGCGAGCTTGGGCCGCATGAGCGGGGAGAAGAGCGGCCTGACGGCGGCCCTGGAAGCCGTGCGGCAGGGGGAAGTGCCGACCCATGTCGCCGTCATCATGGACGGGAACGGCCGCTGGGCGAGACAGCGTAGCCTGCCGAGATGGGAGGGCCACCGTGCGGGCATGACGGCGGTGCGCGAGATCATCGAAGGCGCGGTGGAGGCCGGCGTGGCCCACCTCACCCTGTACGCCTTCTCGGATGAAAACTGGTTCCGGCCTTCGACGGAGGTGGAAGCGCTGATGACGCTCCTCCAGGAGTATGTGAGGAGCCAGCGCGAAGCCCTGGTCAGGCACGGCATCCGGGTCACCGTGTTCGGTGACCGGCTGCGGCTTCCCGAGGAGGCCCGGCGGGCGATCTCGGAACTGGAGGCGTCGACGGAGGGCGGGACGGCTCTCGAAGTGCACCTGGCGATCAGCTACGGATCGCGCGCGGAACTCGCGGGTGTGGCGCGAGCGCTTGCACAGCGCTGCCTGGAAGGCGAGCTGGCCCCGGAGGAGATCAACGCCGAACTCTTCGCGGCCGAACTCCTGACGGGGGACTGGCCGGACCCCGACCTTCTGATCCGGACATCGGGGGAGCAGCGCATCTCCAACTTCCTCCTCTGGCAGCTCGCGTACGCGGAACTCTTCGTGACGGACGTTCTGTGGCCCGACTTCACCCGCGAGCACCTTTTCGGGGCCCTCGTCGACTATCGGCGCCGGGAGCGGAGATTCGGGTTGGTGAAGACGTGAAGCGGCCGCGGCCGGCATGAGTCCGAACCTCCGCAAGAGACTCGCGGTCGCGGGTGTCGGCGTCCCCCTCTGCGCGCTGGTGACCTACGCCGGTGGGGCGGTCTTCGTCACCGGGCTGGGCGCGGCGGCCGCGCTCGGGTACCGGGAATTCGCGGCGATGATGCGCGATACCGGGACGCGGGTCCTCGCCCTGCCGGGAGCGGTAGCCGCGTTTCTCTTCCCGTTCGTGGTCTTCGCGGGCGGTCTCGAGGGTGGCGGGTTCTATGCGGCGGGCCTGATGCTCGCGTTCCCCGCGCTCGCGCTCGCGACGGTCGACCTCTCGGAGCGGCCGATCCGGGCCGCCGCCTGCACGACGTTCGGTGTCTTCTACATCGGGGGGCTGCTCGCGCTGAGCCTCCCCCTGCGCGAAGGCGGACTCCTGCTGCAGGCCGATGGCGATGCGAACGCCGGGCGGATGGCCGGCACGCTTCTCTTCCTGTTCCCGGTCGTCATCACGTGGCTTGCCGACACCGCGGCGTACGTCGGCGGGCGAGCTCTCGGGAAACGCCCGCTCGCGCCGCGCGTGAGCCCCAACAAGACGGTGGCGGGGGCCGTGTGCGCGCTGCTGGCGGGCCTCGCCACCGCCGTCCTCTATCCGAGATTCCTCCTTCCGGAGATCTGGTCACTGGACCTGGCGTTCACGCTGGCCTTCGGACTGGTCGTGACGGGGTTTGCGGTCGTCGGCGATCTCGCGGAGTCCGCCCTCAAGCGCGAGTGCGGCGTGAAGGACTCTTCAGGCCTGCTCCCGGGGCACGGGGGCGTGCTGGACCGGCTCGATTCCATTCTGTGGGCGGTCCCGGCCGCGTTCCTCTTCCTCTTTCTCTTCGCGTGAAGCACGTCGCCGTCCTCGGCGCCACGGGGTCCGTCGGCGCGGGCACGCTCGAGGTGATCCGCCGCCACCCGGCGCGGTTTCACGCCGCCGTCCTGACGGCGAACCGTCGCTGGGAGGCGCTCGATGCGCTTGCGCTCGATGGGGATCCCGATTTCGTCGTTCTCGGGACGCCGCCCCCGGACGACTTCGCGCCGCAATGGGCCGGCGAGTGGCGGTTCGGCGCTGAGGCGCTCGCGGCGGCCGCCGGATCGTCGGGAATCGACATCGTTCTCAACGCGATCGTCGGGTTTGCCGGGCTCGACGCGACCTTGGCGGCGCTTCAAGCGGGGAAGCGGCTGGCACTCGCGAACAAGGAGTCGCTCGTGGCGGGTGGAGACCTCGTGATGCGTGCGCTGCGCCGCGGCGGTGGCGAACTCCTGCCGGTCGACAGCGAACACTCCGCGGTCCACCAGTGTCTGGCGGGGCGTCCGGTGTCGGAGGTCGCGCGCGTCACCCTCACGGCTTCGGGCGGTCCCTTCCGCGAGTGGCCGGCGCGACGACTCGCCACCGTAACGCCGGCCGATGCCCTGCGTCATCCCACGTGGTCGATGGGAGCCAAGATCACGATCGACTCCGCCACGCTGGCGAACAAGGCGCTCGAGGTCATCGAGGCGCACACGCTGTTCGACCTCCCCTACGAGAGTATCGAGGTCGTCGTGCACCCCACATCGATCGTCCATTCCGTCGTCGAATTCAAGGACGGTTCCTCGCTTGCGCAACTGGGCCGGCCCTCGATGGAGATTCCGATCCTGTGGGCGCTCGGCTACCCGGACCGCCTGGACGACGCACGTCGGGAGACGGGTTTCGACCCTGTGCGAGATGGTCCGCTGGAGTTCGAACCGGTGCGGGAAGAGGACTTCCCCCTCTTTCGCGCGGGGGTCGCGGCGGGGAAGGCGGGAGGCGAGTTTCCGGTGGCCTTCAACGCGGCCAACGAGGTGGCGGTCGAGAGGTTCCTGGCCGGGGACGTCGGCTTCAGGGAACTCGCCGACGTCGTGCTTCGTACGCTGGAACGGTTCTCGTCCCGCGCCATCGAATCGGTGGAGGATGCACGGCGCGTCGACACCCGGGCGCGCGCCATCGCCCGCGACCCACATGCGGAGTCCAAGTCGGGAGACGCTGAGTGATCGTAACGATTCTGGTAACCGTCATTGTCCTGGGCGTGCTCATTTTTGTGCACGAGCTGGGACATTTCGCCGCCGCGAAGAGCGTCGGGATCGATGTGCCGCGGTTTTCGATCGGCCTGGGCCCGAAGATGGTGGGGTTCCGGCGCGGTGGAACGGAGTATGTGCTCTCATGGATCCCGCTCGGCGGCTACGTCAGAATGGCGGGGATGGCGGACGAGGAAGTGACGTCGACCCTGGAGGGCGGCGGTACCCCGGAAGAGATGGCGCGGAGCGGGGCGGGACCGGGGCCCGGGGATTTCGACGGGAAGCCGCTCTGGGCCCGCGTTCTCGCCATCTCGGCCGGCGTCATCATGAACTGGATGTTCGCGGTCGTCGCCTTCGCCGCGATCGCGATGGGGCGCGGCGTGTTCGAGCCGCGGATCGGCGAGGTCGCGCCGGGGTCGCCGGCGGCGGAGGCGGGACTTCGGAGCGACGACTTGATCTTGCGTGTGGATGGCGCGGCGGTGCACGACCCCGCCCAGGTGACGATGCGGATCGAGCGCCGGGTCGGCGAACCGGTCGACATCGTCGTTGAGCGGGGAGAGGAGCAACTCACTTTTGTCGCGACGCCCGAGGCCGCCGAGCAATACTCGGACCTCACCGGAGAATCGAGGACCGTCGGGCGCGTCGGGATCACCATCGGCGCCGACGGAGGTCGAGCGGGCCCCATCGAGGCGTTGGGGCGCGGGTGGTCGAACGCAACCTACTGGGGCGGCGCGGTCCTTCAGTTCCTCGGAGACCTGGTCACCGGACGAAGTTCGGCGCGAGAGGTCGGCGGCCCCATCCTGATCGGCGAGATTTCCGGCCGCGCCGCGCGCGCGGGATTCTGGGAACTCCTGAGTTTCATGGCGATCATCAGCATCAATCTCGCCATCTTCAATCTGCTGCCGATTCCCGTCCTCGACGGGGGACACCTGCTCTTCCTCGGGATCGAGGCCATCCGCGGCCGGGCGCTCAGCGTCCAGGCGCGCGTGCGGTTCACGACGGTGGGGATGGTCTTCGTCCTCGCCCTCATGGTGTGGGCCGTGGGGAACGACGTGCTGAGGGTGCTTCTGCGATAGGCGGCGGGTGGCGCGCGCAGCGCCGACGTCAGATCGGGAGAGAGAGCTGCTCGGCGTCGGCACGGGCCCTCGCGAGCGCGACCACGTCGTAGCGGGGGCTGGGTTCCTCCTGCGCGGCGGCGTCCAGCAGTCCATCGTATCCCGCCGGCGCGAGGCCTTCCGCCACTCTTTCCAGCGCGAGTTCCCGGTCGTTGCACTCCTGGCTCAGGTGGGCGAGCAGAATCCCGCCCAGGCCGGGGTGCGCGAGTTCGCGCGCGAACTCGGCCGCGTGGCGGTTTGAGAGGTGTCCGCGACTGCCCCCGATCCGCTGCTTGACCCGCCAGGGATAGGAGGCGGCGCGGAGACGGTGTTCGTCGTGGTTCGCTTCCATGACGAGAAAAGCGCACTCCCGGAGCGCCACGCGGACGGGTGTCGTTGGTCTTCCGAGGTCCGTCGCTATCCCCACTCTCAGTCCCGTGGGTCGGTGCAGAACCGTGATGGCCACGGGTTTCGCGGCGTCGTGCGCGGTGGGGGCGGCCTCGATCGCGAGGTCGCCGATATCGAGTCCGGTGAGCGGCAGATCCTCGCATCGCTCCTGCCCGCGCAGGAGGGGAGCGCAGGCGCGGCGGGTAGGCGGGTTCATCGCGAGGCGCCAGCCCCAGCGGCGGGCTCCGATGCCGGCGCCCGCGGCGTGGTCCCGGTGTTCATGCGTGACGACGACGAGGTCGACGGCTTCCGGCTCCACGCCGAGTTCGGCGAGTCGGCGGGCCAGTTGGACCCCGGAGAACCCCGCGTCGACAAGCACGCGGCCGCGGCCGCCCTCGACGAGGAAGGCGTTGCCGCGGCTCCCGGAGCCCAGCGACGCGACGGTGAAGCTCATGAGGCGCGGGCCTCATCCCAGATATCGCCCAGCCAGTCGCGGAGCCCCGGGGTTGCTTCGAGTCCCCGGCGCTCGACGACCCGGGAGGCGGTGGAAAGGAAATCGTCGCGACGGTTCAGTTCCGGGCTCGGGCCTCCTCCCCACGAAAAGGGTTCTACCCACCGAAGCGGCGGCTCCGCTCCGAACAGGCTCGAGCCGGCGCCGACGACCGTGCCGGTCTCGAGTCGAGTGCCGACGCCGGTCTTCACGTGATCGCCGAGCAGGCAGCCGAACTTCAGGAGTCCGGTGTCGCGCCGCGCACCCGGCGGCCCAACCCGGATCGAGCCGTAGGTGTACTTGAGGTCGCTGTTCACCGTGGCCGCGCCCAGGTTCACCCAGCAGCCGAGGTACGCATGTCCGAGGAACCCGTCGTGCGCCTTGTTCGAATAACCCAGCATCGTAACGCGGTCGACTTCGCCCCGCACACGGGAGTGGGGGCCTCCCGAAAAGCGCGAGATGTGGCCGCCGAGGAGCTGCGAGCCGGGTCCCGCGTAGAGCGGCCCGCCGAGGCGCGTGCCGGCGCGGACCTGGACGCCGGGACCGAGTTCGATCGGGCCCTCGCGCGCATCGAACAGCACGCCGGGCTCCACGCGCGCCCCGTCGCCGAGTCGGACCGGGGCGTCGCCGAGGCGCCAGCAGCCGCTCGGCAGTTCCGGCGCCTCCGTGCCGGGGACGTCCGCCAGGTCGGCGGCCAGCTGGTCGGGCCCGGCGGACACGAGGTCCCACGGGTCTCGAAGCCAGGTGCCGGGTACGTCGCGATCCGGCAGCCCGGGCCGGGGGCGGGGAGCGGCGAACCAGTCCGCTCGCGGTAGCTCCGTATCGATGCCCAGGTGGACGCCCGCCAGCCGGTCGGCGACCCAGAGGTTGGCAGGCGTGTCGTTCCACGCCACTCCGAGCGAAGGCACGGCGCGGGCGTTCCAGACGGTACAGGGCGTGGACAGCCTGTCCGCGTCCAGGCAGCGCGGCGCTCCGGGCTCCGCGTATCGGCGCAGCCAGCGGCGCGTCACGTGACCGGCCACGCGCGTTCGCGCGACCCGCTCCAGCCGCTCGCGCAACGTCCAGCGGCCGAAGACGAGTTCTCCGCACGGCCGGGTGAGCGCGAAGGGAGCCCATCCGTCCGCCCGCTCGTCGTCGAACATGACCAGCGTCGTCAACGCGGCGGTTCGGAGGAGGAGGGGTCCGTGTCGATCTTTCCCAGACGAGCGTCGAGTTCCGTCGCCTCTTCGCGCGGCATCACCAGGAGTTCGCCGTTCGCCTCCACGATGACGAGGCCCGAAACCCCGATGACCGTGGCCCGGCGGGACTCCGTCCACACGACGTTGTCCGCCGCGTCAAGGAGACGGGTGGAGCCGACCGAGGCGTTCCCGGCCTCGTCCAGCTCCCGCGAGCGCAGGAGCGCGCTCCACACCCCGACATCGTCCCAGGCGAACCGGGCTTCGACGGCGGCCACGCGTTCGGCTCGCTCCATCACGCAGACATCGATCGCGACCGGCCGGGCCCGCGCGAAGAACCCCTCCGCGTCGCCGCGATCCAGGGCGGGCCACGCTCCCGCGAGTTCGCGGGCGAAGCGTCGGGCGGCCTCGAGCAGATCGGCCGCCCGCCACACGAAGATGCCGGAGTTCCACAGGAAGCGTCCCGACTTCAGGTACTCCCGGGCCGCGGCGGGCTCCGGCTTCTCCACGAAGCGCCGCACTTCCAGTGCGCCGGACGCGGTCTCTCGCCCGGTCTCCAGGTATCCGAATCCGGTCTCGGCGCGGTCCGGTCGCACGCCGACGCAGCAGAGGTATCCTTCCCGGGCCGCCTGGAGCGCTGGCTGCAGCGTCTCCCTGAGCGCCCCCGCGGGCTCGATTCGGTGGTCCGCGTGCATGGAGATCATCAGGGCTCCCGGCTGAGCCCGCTCGATCTCGGAGGCCGCCCAGACGAGGGCCGGTCCTGTCCCTCGCGCCTCGGGTTCGATGAGCGCATCGACGCCCGCCGCGTCCAGGCTCGGGCGCATGAGTTCCGCCAGGCGTGCGGCCGCGACGACCCGGACCCGCGGGGCGCCCACCAGCGCGACGGCACGGGCGAGCGTGTCGTCGATGAGCGGGTCGGGGCCCGCGAGAGGCAGGAGTTGCTTGGGACGGGCCGGGGTCGAGGCGGGCCAGAACCGGCGGCCGATCCCGCCCGCGAGGACCGCGCAGTACGCCTCGAGGTGCACCGACAGAGCCTCCCTCCCGTCCTCCGAACCGCCCTTCGCGTGCGCGGGATCTTCCCGCCGCGGGCCGGCCGCGACGCGGCCAAGCTACGGACGCCGCGGGTGCCGCGCCACGTTGCCGATGCGGCCGGCCGATCCCGCCTCATCCCGGCGATTTTTCTTGCCCGAGTCTCCCCCGGGCGACAGTTTTCGCGCCATGCTCCCCAGACACCGAATCCGCCGGCCCGCACGGCTCGGAGCGCTGGTCCTCGCGCTCGCCGCGACGGCCTGCGACGATCCGTTCGATGCCTTCCTCGGCGATGTTCCGCTCACGCCGACGGAGGTCACGCTGTATGACTACGTAACGGGTCGCCTCGAAGATCCTCCGGCCTTCGACATCGTACTCGCGGTTCCGGCCCGCGTGGACCAGACGCTGAACTGGGATTTCCTCTTTCAGATCCGGGACGGGGCGCCGGAGCTCGTCCCCTTCTCGGCGGTCGCGGACAGCGTAACGGACGCCGGTCTGCAGATCAGCGACGAACGCTTCGATGCCGTGCTCGAGGCCCCGGAGGGTGGGTACACCCTGAACGTGCCCCTCCAGGTGCAGCCGGGAGACGTGCTCATCGCCCGCAGTCGCGTCGACCCGAATAATTTTCTCGCCTGCAGCCGCTATGCGAAGCTTCAGGTTCTCTCCATCGATGCCGAAGAGCGAACGATCACGTTCCGCCACCTGGTGAACCCGAACTGCGGAGATGTCGTTCTCGAGCCGGGGACGCACGGTTCGCTGTGACGCCCCGTCCGTCCGATTCCGCCCCGCATCGACATGCTTGACCTCAAAACCCTCCGCGACGATCCCGACCTCGTCCGCGACGCCATGCGGAAACGCGGCGACGAGCACGCGGCGGGACTCGTGGAGGAGACGTTGCGGGCGGATGAAGTCCGCCGCCGCCTGATCCGGGAGGTGGAAGTCCTCAAGGCCGAGCGGAACACGGCGTCGAAGGCGATCGGCGCCGCGAAGGGCAGGGGTGAGGACGCAACGGCGGAGATCGATGCGATGCGCCGCGTGGCCGTCCGGATCAAGGCCCTCGACGCGGACCTCGCGCGCACCGAGGCGGAGCTGCGCGACCACCTCCTGCAGATTCCGAACATTCCGGACCCCCGCGTGCCACCCGGCGAGGAAGGGGAAGGGCCGACGGTGGCGGAATGGGGCGCGCCGCGGAAAGGCGAGGTGCCGCCGCACTGGGTCCTCGGGGCGACGCACGGCTATACGGATCCCGGCGGTTCCGCGCTGCCCGGAGGACGGACGCCGTCGCTGGATATCGAGCGCGGAGCGAAGATCGCGGGCTCGGGCTTTCCGCTCCTCGTCGGGGGTGGCGCCCGCCTGAGCCGCGCGCTCGTTCAGTTCATGCTGGACCTCCACGTACGCGAGCACGGATACCTGGAGATCCTGCCTCCCCTCGTCGCGTCGCGGGACTCGATGATGGGGACCGGGCACGTCCCCAAGTTCGAGGATGACGCCTACCGGACGGATCCCGACGACCTCTTCCTCGTGCCCACGGCCGAGGTGCCTCTGACGAATCTGCACCGGGGAGAGATCCTGTCCGCGGACGACCTGCCGCTCGCGTACGTGGCGCACACGCCCTGCTTCCGGCGGGAAGCCGGCGCCGCGGGTCGCGATACGCGGGGGCTCCTGCGGGTTCACCAGTTCGACAAGGTGGAAATCGTCCGCATCTGCCGGCCCGAGGAGTCGGAGGCGCAACTGGAGCTTCTGACCCGCCATGCGGAGCGGGTGCTGGAGCTTCTCGAAGTCCCGTACCGCCGGGTCCTGCTTCCGCTGGGAGACCTCGGATTCGCGAACGCGATCACGTACGACCTGGAGATCTGGGCCCCCGGCGTCGAGGCCTGGCTCGAGGTCTCCAGTTGTTCATCGTACGGGGACTTCCAGGCGCGGCGCTCCGATATCCGTTTCCGGCCCGAGAGCGGGGGGCGTCCGGCTCACGTGCATACGCTGAACGGTTCGGCGCTCGCCCTCGCCCGGCTCATCGTGGTGTTGCTCGAGACCGGCTTCCGCGAGGGCGAGGGGATCCTGCTGCCGGAGATTCTCCACCCCTATCTCGGGTTCGAGCGGCTCGAGTTCTGCCGGTGATCCGGCTCTGGAACCGGCGCGGCGGCGCGCTTCTGCTCGCGGTGCTGTCCACGGGCGTCCTCGTCTGGTCCGCGATCTTCTCGCGTCAGCAGGCGGAGGAACGACGGCTCGACGCCGCGGTCCTGGGGCAGTTGACGGCGATCAGCACCGCGGCCGCGGCGGGCAACCTGACGGTCGAGGAACAGAACGAACTCTGGAACCAGGCTTCGCAGCAGGTGATCGCCCAGGTCCGGCGGCTGCAGATCCCGATCGTGATCACCGACACGCTGGGCAACCCGAGCAGCTCCGCGCACCTGCCCGACGACTTCCCGCTCGGCCCGACCAGCGAACCGGACGACCAGGCGCTGCGTGAATTCGTGGCCGAACTCGACGCCCTGCGGCCGCCCTTCGAGGCGCCCGGCCTGCAGATCCACTTCGGCGATCCCGAGTTCACGAGCCGCCTCCGCCTGATCCCGTGGCTGCAGGCGGCGTCGCTTCTCGCCATCCTCGGCAGCGGCGGCTGGCTCCTCTTCCTCTCCTTCCGGGGCGAGCGTGAGCGTATCTGGTCCGCCATGGCCAGGGAATCGGCGCATCAGATGGGGACGCCGCTCAGTTCGCTCGTCGGCTGGCTGGAGGTGCTCGAGGCCCGGCCGCGCCCGCGTGAGTCGGAGGTGGGGCAGCCGGACCTCATCGACGAGATGGCGGCGGACGTGACGCGCCTGCAGAAGGTGTCGCGCCGCTTCGAGCTCATCGGCCACAAGCCGAAGCTCGAGCCCATGTCCATGCGCGCCACGGCGATCCAGCTCCGGCAGTACTTCGAAGCCCGCCTCCCCACGCTCTCCCGCACCGGCAAGATCGAGATCGCGGTGGAGATGGAACCCGAGTCGCCGGAAGTGCTCGGCAACGCGACGCTCCTGGAGTGGGCGTTCGAGAATCTCATCAAGAACGCGATCGACGCGCTGGCCCCGGATGGCGGCCGGATCGTGATTTCCCACCTCGGCCCGAACGGCAAGCGCTCCGTGTTCCGGGTGCTCGATACCGGACCGGGGATCCCCCCCGCGCTCCGGGACAAGATCTTCAACATCGGCGTCACGACGAAGAAGCATGGCTGGGGCGTCGGCCTGTCCCTCGTGCGGCGCATCATCGAAGACATGCACGATGGCTCCATCCGCCTCGAGGACACCGGCCGGGGTGCAAGCTTCCGGATCGAACTCCCGCGTTACCGGCCCGGGAAACGGGGGACGTGAGGGGACTCCGCCTCAACCCGGAGCAGCGGGACGCGGTCGAACACGGCGAAGGGCCGCTGCTGGTCCTCGCCGGCGCGGGCTCCGGGAAGACGCGCGTGCTCACGGCGCGGGCCGCCCGGCTCATCGGGGAGGGGCTGGAGCCGACACGCCTTCTCGCCGTCACCTTCACGAACAAGGCCGCCGGGGAGATGCGGGAACGGATCGAGGGGTTCATCGGCCGTTCCACGCGGGGCCTGTGGATCGGCACGTTCCACTCGGTCGCCGCGCGCATCCTTCGCATCGAGGCCCCGCACACGTCCCGCACGCGTGCCTTCACGATATATGACGAGGATGACTCCAATCGAATGCTGAGGGACGTGATGGAGTCGGTGGGCTACGACCCCAGGCGTTGGGCGCCCCGAGCCCTGCGCGGCCGGATCTCCAGCGCGAAGAACGCGCTCATGGGACCCGCCGAGTACGAGTCCGAGGCCTTCGACCTGCTTTCGGAGGTCGTGGCGAAGGTCTATCCGGCGTACCAGCGCGAACTCGCGCGGCGCAACGCCTACGATTTCGACGACCTCCTCTTCGAGACGGTGCGCCTGCTCGAGACCGTGGACGGCGTGCGGGATCGCTACGCCGCTCGCTTCGCCTACGTGCTCGTGGACGAATACCAGGACACGAACCACGCGCAGTACCGGATGGTGAAGGCGCTGGCCTCCAAACACGGCAACCTGTGCGTCGTGGGGGATGACGATCAGGCGGTGTACGGATGGCGCGGCGCGGACATCCGGAACATCCTCGACTTCGAGGCCGACTTCCGCGGCGCGCATGTCGTGCGGCTGGAGCGCAACTATCGCTCGACGGGATCGATCCTCGAGGTCGCGAACGCCGTCATCTCCCGAAACCTCGCGAGGAAACCGAAGCGGCTGCACACGGAGCGGGAGGCCGGCGATCCGATCGAGGTCGTCCGCTGCGATGACGAGCGGGCCGAGGCCGCGTGGGTCTCGTCGCAGATCGAGGCCGGCCGCGGCACGCGCGGTCTGAACGAGTTTGCGGTGCTGTACCGGACCAACGCCCAGTCGCGGGCATTCGAGGAGGCGTTCCGGCGAGCCGGCATTCCGTACCGGATCGTGGGAGGCGTTCCGTTCTACGAACGTCGCGAGGTGAAGGACGTCATCGCCTACCTGCGCCTTCTCGTGAATCCGGCGGACGACGCCGCGTTCCTGCGGGCCGTGGGGTGGCCTCGGCGCGGGGTCGGCGCGAAGAGTCTGGAGCGCCTGGAAGAGCTCGCCCGCGCCGGCGGTAACGCGGGCGAGACCCTGGAGCCCCTCGCCCTGGTCGCGGCCCGGGCGCGGCACGAGGACGGCCTTCCGAAGATGGCGGCACGCGGCCTGAAGCGGTTCGCCGACGGACTCGCCGACGTGCGGGCTTCGCTCCCCGCCTGCAGCGCCCGGGAAGCGCTCGAGGCATGCGTCGCCACCTTCGGCCTGGCTACGGCGCTGGCGGAGGAGGAGGACGGCGCAGACCGCCTCGAGAACGTGAGCGAACTGTTCGCCGTGGCGGAGGCGTTCGAGCGCGACGATGTGGAGGACGCCGTCGACGAGGCCACGGATCTCGAGCTGTTCCTGCAGTCCGTTTCGCTGCGGTCCGACCTCGATGAGGCGGACTTCGACGGCGAGGCCGTGACGATGATCACGCTGCACAACGCGAAGGGGCTCGAGTTTCCCGTGGTCTTTCTGGCCGGGCTCGAGGAGGGCCTCTTTCCCCTGTCGAGGGCGATGGAGGCGCCGGGCGGTTTAGAAGAGGAGCGGCGGCTGTTCTACGTGGGCGTCACGCGCGCGATGGACCGGTTGAGTCTGACGTACGCGGACCACCGCTGGCGGGCGGGGATGGCGAGCCGCTCGGCCCCCTCGAGCTTCATCGATGAACTCCCGGAGGAACACGTGTTACCGCGGCTTGCCGCGCCGCATTGGAGGCGGCGTCGCGCGCGGGACGGCCGCGGGATGGGCGGCCGTCCGCGGGGAGGAAGGGAGCCGGGTGCGTGGTCACGGGCCGGGGATGCGGCCGGAGGGGCAGGCGCGGTGGAGCCCGACCGCTCCTTCGCCTGGCAGAAGAGCGTGGGGCGTGGATCGGGCCGCGGCGGCGGGTCCGGCCGGGATGGCTCGTCGGGACCTCCCGGCGAACTCGAGTATGACTACGACGACTCACAGGTGCCGCTCGCGCTCGCCCCGGGTGTACGTGTGATACATCCACGCTTCGGGGTCGGCGAGGTGCTGCAGGTGTACGGTTTCGGGAGGGAGGCGAAGGCCGACATCGCGTTCGAGGAGGTCGGCCGGAAGAAAGTCGTCGTCGCGTTCGCCGGGTTACGCCCAGCCTAGCAGTCCGTGCCCCGCGGTCACTCCGCCCCGCGGTCCCCCAGCGCCCGAACCACCCGCTTCGCCGTCGAGACGTTGTCCTTCCCGCGGCGAAGTCCGCGCAGCAGAGAGGCCGTCGTGACGAACGTTTCCTCGGCCTCCTCCTGGACGACCGCGAGCAGCGCCGCGACCTCCACCACACGCTCCTCGACCAGATCGACCATGCGGCCGGTGGATTCGCTCGCGCTCTTCAGCGCCTCTCCCACGCCGTCAGCGTCGTCCCGGAGCCGCGTCGCGATGCGTCGAGCCTGGTCGCTCGCCTGTTCGACGTTGTGCAGCACCGGCTTGAGGCGGTCGCTCAGGTCGGTGACCGTGCCCGAGATCTGTCCCAGCGGCTGCCGGGTTTCGCGCAACAGGCGGATCGTGCGCAGGAGGACGATGAGAATCGCCAGCGCGACGACGAGCCAAACCGCCATGCCGGCGACGACCGCGATCTCGTATGTGGTCACTGCGGCTCCTTCGGACGACGGTCGGAAGGACTACGAAAGAGAGTATAGGCCCCCCTCCGTCCGCCGGCTACTTTGGCGCGGACTGCAAGGCCGGATGCGGGAACGGGCGGGAGGAGGCGTGATGTACTATCGGATCGAGGGTGGAAACGAGCTGAGCGGCGTATTCGCACCGGTCGGCAACAAGAACGCCGCCCTCCCGATTCTCGCCGCCACGCTCCTCACCCGCGAGCCGGTGCGAATCGAGAATGTTCCGCGCATCACCGACGTGGAGACGCTGCTCAACCTCCTCCGCAGTCTCGGCGTCGAGGGCGGCTGGACGGCGCCGGGCGTTCTCGAACTCGACGCCGCCGGCGTGAATCCGCAGGCGATCCCCGATGCGGATCTGGCTGGCCGTATCCGCGGCTCGGTACTGCTCGCGGGTCCCATGCTCGCCCGGCTGGGGACCTGCCAGCTCCCGCATCCCGGGGGGGACTTCATCGGGCGCCGCCGCCTGGACACCCACATGCTTGCACTGAGGGCGCTCGGCGCGACCGTCGATGTCGGAGACCGCTACTTCCTGCGCGCTCCCCGTCTCCGCGGCGCTTCCGTGTTTCTGGATGAGCCTTCCGTGACCGGGACGGAGAACGCCGTGCTTGCGGCGGCGACGGCGATGGGCACGACGGAACTTCGCAACGCCGCCACGGAACCCCACGTGCAGGATCTGTGCCGCTTTCTCGTCGCGCTCGGCGCCCGCATCGACGGCGTCGGGACCTCGCGGCTCGTCATCGAAGGCGTGGAGAACCTGGGAGGCGGGACCTATCGGATCGGGCCGGATCACATTGAGATCGGAAGCGTGATCGGCCTGGCGGCGGCGACCGGCTCGACGCTGGGGATCGCCGGGGTGGACCCGGCCCACTTCGATCCGCTACGCGTCGGATTCCGGCGCCTCGGCCTCGAATTCGCGTGGCGCGACGACCACCTCCTCGTGCACGGCGAGGGAGAACTCGAGATCCAGCCCGACCTCGGCGGCCAGATTCCGAAGATCGACGACGGGCCATGGCCGGCCTTCCCCGCGGATCTGATCAGCATCGCGCTGGTGGCCGCGACCCAATGCCGCGGTACCGTCCTCGTCCACGAGAAAATGTTCGAGTCGCGGATGTTCTTCGTCGACAAGGTGATCGCCATGGGCGCCCGCATCGTCCTCTGCGATCCGCACCGGGCCGTCGTCGTGGGTCCTTCGCCGCTGCGCGGGGCCACGCTCGAGAGCCCCGACATCCGGGCCGGCATGGCGCTCCTCATCGCGGCGCTGGCGGCGGAAGGCACGAGTCGCGTGCACAACATCGGGCAGATCGAGCGTGGCTACGAGCGCATCCACGAACGTCTCGCGTCGCTCGGCGCCCGCATCGAACGCGTGGGGCCGGAAGGCGCATGACCGAGGTCGTGGAGACTTCGAAGGATGGCTTGCTGCGGTTGTCGCAGTGGGAATCGCTCGACCCGAACGTCGTGTGCGGGATCACGACGGCGGAGCGCGGAGACCTGGCGGTCGCGGAGACCTCACCGGAGCGCGTGGCCGCGGTCTACTCGGATCTTGCCCGGGAACTCGGCTTCCGCCGGGTATCGGTGCCGACTCAGGTTCACGGTACGGATCTCCGGGAGATCACAGCCGATCCGGTCCCCGATTCGGGGGTCTGCACCGTCGACCGGGCGGGTCGCGTGGACGGCCAGCTCGTCGACGGGCCCGGCTGGCTCCTTGCCGCGACGGCCGCCGATTGCGTGCCCGTCTATCTGTGGTCGCGCGCACGCGGGCGCGTCGGGCTGATCCACGCGGGGTGGCGCGGGGCGGCGGCGGGCATCCTTCCGCGCGCGATCTCCCGGCTCGTTCGCGGTCCCGACCGCCGCATCCCAAACGCCGTCGGGGATCTCCGCGTCCACCTGGGGCCCGCGATCTGTGGGCGCTGTTACGAGGTCGACACGCCTGTGCTGTCCGCTTTCGGCCTCGGCGGCACGCGCGCGCGGCTCGATCTGAGGGGAATCCTCGCCGCCCAGGCCGCGACGGCCGGAGTCGGACCCGACGCCCTCTCGACCTCCCGCTTCTGCACGTCATGCGGCCCCGGCGACTTTCATTCGCACCGCGCGAGCGGCGGGACGGCGGGACGGATGGCCGCTTTCCTCGGGCTGCGGAGCGACTGAGCCGGCGGCGTCAGCGAGCGGTACGGCCTGTTGCAGCGGGTCGGACCCCGCCGTATGTTCCGGGTCGCATGTCCACATACGTCCGCGCGGGCCGGCGGACGATGGCGTTACTCGAAGTGGGGAAGCTGTACGGGCCCCACTTTTTTTTGCAGTAGGGCGAACCGGATTCGCCGAAAGGGTCGGCGATGCTGGACTCGGCGGACATCGAACGCGCGGTCGAAGCCCTCGGCTTCGAGGTCGTGCAGATGGAGCGGGGCGGAGGCCGTCGTCGGCCGTTGCTCAGGCTCCGGATCGATCGGCCGGGTCCGTCGTCCGCGCGGTCGGGCGTCACCGTCGACGATTGCGTCGCGGTGACCCGGGAACTGCGTGGCGCGCTTGAAGATGGGGCAGTCGAGGACTGGGTGCTCGAAGTGTCGTCGCCGGGAGTGGACCGGCCGCTGATCAAGGCCGCGGACTACGACCGCTTCGCCGGGTCCCGGATTCGCGTGCGGGGTTTCGGTCCCCTCGCCGATCGAGGCCGAAAACTGGAAGGGACGCTGCTCGGGATGGTGGACGGACTTCCCGGGACGTTCGCGCTGGAAATCGAAGGGGATCGTGTGGAGATCCCGCTGGAGCTCGTGGCCTCCGCCCGCCTGGTCTACGACTGGGACGCGGCCGGAGGCGTGGGTGGGAGATAGAGAGAGGCGATGAGCGATCAGATCCCGATCGTCGAAGCGTTCCGCATGATGGCGGCGAACAAGTCGCTGACGGAGCTGGAGTTGCATGATCTCATCCGCGAGGGGATCCATGCGGCGCTCGCCCGTCGTTTCGGCGGTCCGGTCGAAGCGGAAATCGACGTCACCGATGGAGGCGACATCTCGATCGTCGTCCTCAAGGAAGTCGTCGAAGAAGTCGAGGACGCGGCTCGGGAAGTGACGCTCGAGCAGGCTCGCTGGGATGACCCCGATTTCCAGGTCGGCGACCTCATGGAGATTCCCGTCGACTTCAGGGATTTCGGGCGCAGCGCGGTCATGGCCGCCAAGCAGAGGATCATCCAGCGCATCCGCGAGGGAGAACGCGACCGGATCCGCATGGAATTCAACGATCGGGTGGGAGACCTCGTGTCCGGCGAAGTGCAGGCGAGCGAGCGCGGAAAACTCGTCGTCATGCTGAACCGGTCCCGAGAAGCGGAAGCGATCATCCCGTGGCGGGAGCAGAATCCGCGGGAGCGTTTCCGCCAGGGCGAGCCGATCCGTGCCGTGCTGAAGCTGCTGGAGGAAACGCCGCGCGGTCCGCGACTCATCCTGTCGCGGGCGGATCCCCAGTTCGTCGCTTCATTGTTCGCCCTCGAGGTGCCGGAGATCTACCAGAATATCGTTGACATCAAGGAGATCGTCCGAGAGGCGGGCGGGCGCACGAAGGTGGCTGTCGCATCGCGCGATGAGTCCGTGGACCCGGTCGGCGCCTGCGTCGGTCTCAAGGGGTCGCGCGTCCAGGCAGTCGTGTCGGAGTTGAGCGGGGAACGCATCGACATCGTCCCGTGGCACCCGGACCCCGAGATCTTCGCCCGCCGAGCCCTGGCTCCGGCCCGGGTCGCCAAGGTGATCTCGGATCAGGAGCGGCACGTCATTACGGCGATCGTGGACGAGGACCAGTTGTCGCTGGCGATCGGGCGAAACGGGCAGAACGTGCGGTTGGCGTCACAACTTATCGGATGGCAGATCGACCTGTATTCCAGCCGCGACTGGATGGAGCGCGGCGGAGAGGCCGGCCTGTTCGGAGGCGATGAGGAATACGAGATGTCCGACTTCCCCCTCTCGGAACTCGAGGGAATCGCCCCGGCGACGCTTGCGGCGCTCGAGGCGGCCGGGGTCGGCAGCTTTTACGGACTCCTCGACATGGATCGGAGCGATTTCCTTCAGGTTCCGGGCATCGGACCCGACGAGGCGGATACGTTGGAAGCGCTCATCGATGAACTGACCGTCGTGGACGAGGCCCAGGCGGAGGGCGCTGCCGGGAAAGCGGCGGCCGAGGCGTCCACGGAGACCGAGGTCGCGGAGGCTGAGGTCGCGGAGGCTGAGGCCCCGGAGCTGGTGGCCCCGGAGCCGGCATCGGCGGATGCGGCCGATGCGATGAGCACGGCGGCCTCGGGCGAGGGGACCGCCTGAAGCGCGGCGGAGCGCGGGAACGGCCGGGAGGTACGCTGAGCCTGCTCGGGATCGCAACGCGCGCGGGCCGTGTCGCCCTCGGAACCCGGGCCGTGGACATCGCGGCCCGCAGGGGAAGGCTCGCCCTGCTCGTGGTCGCGGGCGACGCATCGCGGCATGCGCTGGGCCGCCTGACGCCACAGGCGCGGCGGGCGGCGCGTGTCACGGTGGCGAGTCGCAGGGCGCTCGGACGGGCGCTTGGACGAAACGACATAGCCGTGGTCGGCGTCACGGATTCGGCGCTGGCGCAGCGGATTCTCGAAGGGGAGCGCGCGCCCTCGCGGCGTGACGACAGCTCCGGGTCGCACGGCGATCCGGAAGGGCAGGTGCCTGGACAATGAAGCGTGTCTTCGAGGTCGCAGAGGAACTGAGACTCGACACGAGTCACCTCATCCAGTTGCTGCGGGAGATGGATGTACCCGTGCGGAGCCACATGTCGAGCGTGGACTCGGCGAGCGTGGCGCGTCTGCATGCGCGGCTCGAACGCGAGCGTCGCGGTGAGGCGGTCACCGGTACCGCGGCCCCCGTGCGGCGACGCCGTCGCCGGCGGAGGGCCGCTCCTGCGTCTCTCACGACCGCGACGCCGGAAGTCGAGGTCGAAGAGGGTGTCGAGCCGGCCCCCGAGACTGCGGAAGAGGACGTTGCCGCCGCCGAGCTGCCCGAAGTCGAATCTCCGGTCGAAGCCGGGATCGAGGTCGAACCTGAGCCCGAGCCGGAAGTCGGGATCGAGGCCCCGCAGGCGGAGGCCGAATTCGAGCCTGAGGCCGAAGTCGCTCCGGAGCCCGCCGAGGCGCCCGAGGTCCCGGCGCCCGAAGCGGCCGGACCTGCCGAGCCGGAAGCGGATGTCGAAGTCAGCGCGCCGACGGAGCCGGAGATCGCCGAACCCGAGGCGGAGCCCGCGGAAGCGGAGGCGGAGGTGCCGCCCGCTCCCACTCGACCGGCGCGTCGACCGAAGCCGGTCCGCCGGGACATGCCGTCGCCGGCGACGTCGCCCGCGCCCTCGGGCCCCAGGGCCTCGGCGGGTCCCGGCGGCAAGGTGCGAATCTCCGCCGAAGGCTACACGGTCGACGGTCGCAAGAAGTCTCGTGGCGGAGACGGGAAGAAGCGGCGGCGCGTGGATCGAAATGCCGTCCAGCAGAATTTCCGCAAGACGCTGGCCGCGATGGGACAGTCCTCGCCGCGAAAGCGGCGTCGCGAAACGCAGCAACAGCAGCGCGAAGCGGAGCGCGAGCAGCGCGAACTCGAACAGCGAACGGAGAAGGCGACGGTTCGGGTCAACGAGTTCCTCACCGTGTCTGAACTCGCCGATCTGATCGAGGTCCCGCCCCAGGCCATCATCACCTCGGCGTTCAAGAACCTCGGCCTCATGGTGACAATCAATCAGCGGCTCGACTTCGGTCAGATCGAACTCATCTGCGAAGAGGCCGGATTCACGGCGATCCGGGAGGAGGGGTTCGAGGCGGATCTCGCGAGCGACGACGAAGACCTGCCCGAGGACGAGAGCCAGTTGGTGCCCCGGCCGCCCATCGTGACCGTGATGGGCCACGTCGACCATGGAAAGACCTCGCTGCTCGACCGAATCCGGAGCACGAACGTGATCGCCGGAGAGGCGGGAGGCATCACGCAGCACATCGGCGCCTATCACGTGGTTCTATCGGAGGGTCGGACGATCACCTTCCTCGACACGCCCGGCCACGAGGCGTTCACGGCGATGCGGGCGCGCGGCGCGGAAGTCACGGACATCGTGATCCTCGTCGTGGCTGCCGACGACTCCGTGATGCCTCAGACGATCGAAGCGATCAGCCACGCCCGGAACGCGTCGGTGCCGATCGTCGTCGCGGTGAACAAGGTCGACCTCCCCTCGGCGGACGTGAATCGGGTCAAGAGGGAACTTCTCGCCCGCGAGGTCGTCCTCGAGGACTTCGGCGGCGAAATCCTCGGCGCGGACGTTTCGGCGAAGACGGGCGAAGGGCTGGACGACCTTCTCGAGAAGGTCCTTCTCCAGGCGGAGATTCTCGAGTTGAAGGCGAACCCGGAAAGAGAAGCCCGCGGTACGGTCGTCGAGGCGCAGCTCGACCGCGGCATGGGTCCGGTCGCGACCGTGCTCGTGGAGCGCGGAACGCTGGAGATCGGCGCCGACTTCGTATGCGGACTCCACGGCGGGCGGGTCCGCGCGCTCCTCGATGAGCGCGGTCGAAAGGTCACGAGCGCCGGTCCGGGGATTCCGGTGCGGGTGCTCGGGATCGAGGGCGTACCGCAGGCGGGCGATTCCCTCGTCGCCCTCTCCGCCGCAAGGGTCCGCGAGATCGTCTCACGGCGCCAGCAACTGGAGCGGGAGAAGGATATCCGCCGCAGGGCGACCGGAACGCGGCTCGAAGATGTCTTCGCCGCGGTCAAGGCAGGCGAGGGCGCGCGTCTGAACGTCGTCATCAAGGGCGATACGGACGGCTCGGTCCAGGCGCTCTCCGACAGCCTGGAGCGGCTGTCGACCGACGAGGTCTCGGTCGAGGTCATCCACCGGGCCGTGGGCGGCATCAACGAGTCCGATATTCTTCTGGCCTCGACCTCGGAGGCGATCATCGTCGGCTTCCACGTCCGACCCGACGCCGGGGCGGCGGCCGCCGCGGAACGCGAGTCGATCGAGATCCGGATCTACAACGTGATCTACGAAGCGGTCGAGGAGATCCGTCTCGCGCTCGAAGGCCTGCTCGCGCCCGAGCAGCGTGAGGTCACGGTCGGCATGGCCGAGATCCGCGAGCTCTTCCGCGTCCCGAAGGCCGGGACGATCGCGGGCTGCTACGTCCAGACCGGCACCATGCGGCGCAACCTCCCGATCCGCCTCCTGCGCGACCAGATCCAGATCTACCAGGGCCGGATCGACAGCCTGAGGCGGTTCAAGGAGGATGTGCGCCAGGTGAGAGATGGGTACGAGTGCGGCATCTCCATCGAGAACTACAACGATATCAAGGTCGGCGATGTGATTGAGTGCTACGAGGTGGTGGAGGTCGCGCGCACCCTCTCCGGAGCACCGGCGGGCTGATCTTCCGCGGGGCATCATGGCCGTCATCGGGGTGGGCCGCTGGGTGTTTCACCTCCCGGGCTGCCGGTCGCTCAAGGCGAAGCGTTCGGTGATCCGCGGTCTGCGTGAGCGCACGATTGTGAAGTTCCGGATTTCCGCCGCCGAGACCGGTCTGCGCGACCGGGCCTCGATGGCCGAGATCACGGCCTGCGTCGTATCGGGCGAACGCCGGCAAGCCGAATCCGTTCTCGGACGCGTCGACCGTTTCCTCAGGTCCGACCCGAGGGCGCATGTCGTCGAGTCGGAGACCGAGTTCCTGTGAAGGCCGGCTGTCCGGTGCGGGGGAGCGCGTGACCCATCGCCACCGGAGCGAACGGCTGGGCGAACTGTTCCGGCGCGAACTCACGCGCCTCCTTCTGGGGTCGCTCAAGGACCCGCGTCTCGATGGCGTGACCGTGACCGACGTGCGGGCGACCAGGGACCTCTCCTTCGCCACCGTCTACATCCGCTCGGACGAGGATGTGTCCGCGGGCATCGAGGGTCTGGAACACGCGGCGGGATTCATACGACGGGAACTCGGCCGGTCGCTCCGGCTGCGCAAGATCCCCGAATTCCGCTTCCTGCCCGACGAAACGCCCGAGCACGCGAGCCGGATCGAGGAACTGCTGCGCCAGGCTCGCGAGGACGAGGGACGGCGTGGCGACTGAAGCCGGCCTGCTCCTGGTCGACAAGCCGGCTGGAGGGACGTCGCACGACATCATCCTTCGGATCCGTCGGAAGCTCGGCGTGCGCCGGATCGGCCACACGGGGACGCTCGACCCGTTCGCGACGGGGCTCCTGCTGTCGCTCGTCGGGTCGTTCACGCGACTCGCCGATCTCTACCACGGACTCCCGAAGTCCTACGATGCGACGATGGCGCTCGGACGGGAGACGGACACGGACGATCTCACGGGGAAGACCGTATCGGAAGACGCCGGCTGGCGGGAGCTGGACGCGGAGGCGATCCGGGCGTCGCTGGCGGCTCGCGAGGGCGTCGGACGACAGGTGCCCTCCGTCTACTCGGCGCGCCGCGCCGGCGGCGAGCGCGCCCACGCGCTGGCCCGCCGGGGAGAGCGTCCCGACCTGGAGGCACGCGAGGTGACCATCCACGAGATCGCGGTCACGGACATCGATCTCCCTCGAGTTCGCTTCCGCGCGCGCGTCTCCACCGGTACGTACGTACGTGCGCTGGCCCGTGATATCGGGCGGGATCTCGGCCCCGGGGCGCACCTGACGGCGCTGCGCCGCACGGCGATCGGCCCCTTCGGGGTCGACGAGGCGACCTCTCCCGACGAGGCGGCGGAAGCGGTGGCTGCGGCGTCCACGGCCTGGCGTCCCGGGATGGCTGCGCTCCCGTGGGTGTGGCGGCGCGAACTGAACGATGGAGAGCGGAACGAGATCCGGTACGGAAGGTCGATCGAGCGCGGAGACGTGCTGCCGCCGTGCGGGAACGCGCCTGATTCGCGGGAGGGCACGGGGAACCCCGTCGCGCTGTACGCCTGCGACGACCTCTTCGCTATCGCCGAGGAGCGCGATGGCCGCCTCCATCCGAAGAAGGTGTTCGCCGCGTGAGCGGGCTCCCCCCGCACGTTCAGGGCACCGTCGTCACGGTGGGGACCTTCGACGGGGTCCACCTCGGACACCAGGCGATCCTGCGCGATGTTCGGCGCCGGGCGCGGGCGCGGAACGGCCGGGCCGTGCTCCTCACCTTCGACCCGCATCCCCTCAATATCGTGCGTCCCGAAGTCGCTCCCCCACTCCTCACGCTGCCGGACGAGAAGAAGGAAATCCTCGCCCAACTTGGCCTGGACTACGTTGCGTTCGTCTCCTTCACGCTCGAATTCTCACGTTACTCTCCCGACAAATTCGTGGAGGACATCGTCGTCCCGCGCTTCCGTCCGGCGGAGGTCGTGATCGGGTATGACCACGGGTTCGGGCGCGGACGTGCGGGAGACATCTCCGTGCTCGAACGGCTGGGCGGAATCCACGGGTTCGAAGTCTCCGTCGTCGAAGGCGTCGAAGCGGACGGATCGCACGTCTCATCCACCCGGGTTCGGCGGGCCGTGTCGGCGGGCGACATGGAGGGCGCCGCCGCCGGCCTCGGCCGCCCGTATTCGTTCCGCGGGACCGTGATCCGGGGACTGGGGCGCGGCCGGACGCTCGGTTTTCCGACCGCCAACCTCACGCATCCCGCTTCCGACAAACTCCTTCCGGCCGAGGGCATCTACGCCGTGCGCGCCACGCTCGGCGCCGACGAGGTCGATGGACTGCTGCACCTCGGCCCGCGGCCGACCTTTGCGGGCTCTCCGCCGGCCATCGAACTCTTCCTTATCGATTTCGAACGTGACATCTACGGCGAGCGCGTGATCGTGGATGTCCTCCACCGGCTGCGCGAGGTGCGGGGCTTCGAGTCGGGAGACGATCTCGCCGCGCAGATGCGCCGCGATCTGGCGGACGGTCGCGACTATTTCAGGAAGGTGCGGGCGTGAACGGCGGATGCACGGTACGAACGGGGCACGCCTGGCGGGTCGTGCTGGCGGTCTGCGCGGGCATCCCGGCACCTTCCCACGCCCAGTCGATCCTGGCGATTGCGGACGAAGCGGGCGAATGCGTGGTTCAACTCCGGGAAGTCGTTCGTCTCGGCGACCCCGGCGACGCCGGAACGATCGGAAGCCGTCCGGAGATCACCCGAACGGCGGCGGGTCGCTACGTGGTGGCGAGCGTGGAGAACCGCGGAGAGCTGCTCGTATTCGATTCGGACGGCGCGTTCCTGGAAACCCTTGGACGGAACGGCGACGGGCCCGGCGAGTATCGCGTCCCGGGGCGCATGCGTCCCGGATCCGATGGCAGCCTGCGGATCCTCGACCTCGTGAACCGCCGCATCACGCATGTGTCCCCGGATGCGGGACTGCTTGAAACGACGGAGATCCGAAGTCTCCACGGGCTCGATTTCGTGACCCTCGCCGCCGGGGAACGCCATGCCGTCTCGGGGTTCGGCCAGATCGACGATCGGCTGAGTGCGACGACGGAAGTGGTCGGCCGCGACGGAGTCACGCTTGCGAGCCTCGGTATCGTGCCCGTCGCCTCGTGGGTCGTGAACTTCTTCCGCGCCCCCATCGCCCTGGACGAGCAGGGCAGGGTGTGGACGACCCGGGCGGGGGAATACGGGTTCGAGGCGTGGGATCCGGAAGGGGGGAGCGAGCCGATGACGCGCCTGGCCGGGGACCCGGAGTGGTTTGACCCCGGGCCGCCACAGCCGGGCGCGCCCATCTCGGCACCGGCACCCTCCATCGTCATCAGTCTTCGTGTCGACCAGGATCTGTTGTGGGCGGGCACCTGGGTCGCCGACGAGGAATGGGAGACCGCGGCCGGTGCAACGCCATCGCCGCTTGAGCTCGACCGTCTCCTCGACACCATCCTGGATGTGATCGATCCTGCCAGCGGGGTACTCATCGCGCGGACCCGCCGCGATGAGGCGCTGCGGGGGACCGGGGATGACGCCCACCTGTTCGGCGTTCGCGAGGACGGCGGAATCGCCCGCGCCGTGGTCTTCGAGCCCGCCCTCGCCGGTCCGGACTGCCCGGCGGCGAACACGCCCGGCATGTGAGTGCCGGAGCGTACCTTTACAGAGACGCGTGCCGATTCTAGTTTTATGGACTGTATGTGAAGCGGCACGGCGGGGCTTCGCCATCTTGCCGATCGCTCCGCGGGCTGAAGCGGGGCGGCGGATCGAGGGATAACAGAGAGACGTGGAAAAGACAAAGAAGCAGGAAATCATAGAGGAGTTCTCGCGTCGCGAGAACGATCAGGGGTCGGCTCCGGTGCAGATCGCACTGCTCACGGCTCGCATCGAGGAGTTGACCGGGCATTTCCGGGACCATCCCAAGGATCATCACAGCCGTCGCGGACTACTGAAGATGGTTGGCCGTCGCCGTCGACTGTTGAACTACCTCCGCCGGACGGATCTCGACCGCTACCGAACGGTCATTGAGGAGCTCGGGCTACGCCATTGAGGCGCCGCTCCGTTCCGCAGACTTCCGCCTCCGCTTCCGCCGGCCCGCATGGTCGGGCCACCGCTTTCCTTCCCTCGTACCACGCCGGATCGCCCCAACCGGGGTGCTGAATCGAAGAAGCTGATGCAAGGCTGAAAAGAAACCATGAGCGTCCGGCCCGGTGAGAGGCCGGCGCGGCGCGCGGAATCCCGCAGCGCCACACTCGAAAGAAGAAGAGAAAAAAGAATGACACACCGAATCGAAACTGAATTCCACGGACGGCCCCTGATCCTGGAGACGGGCAGAATGGCCCGGCAGGCCGATGGCGCCGTCTATGTGCAGTATGGGGAGACCGCAGTGCTCGTCACCGCCACGGCGGACCGCAAGCCCACGCATCTCCCCTTCTTCCCCCTCACGGTCGAATACCGCGAGAAGACCTACGCCGCCGGCAAGTTCCCCGGCGGGTTCATCAAGCGGGAAACCCGGCCCGGCGAGAAGGAGACGATCTCGGCCCGGCAGATCGACCGGCCCCTCCGGCCGCTCTTCCCGGCAGACTACCGGAACGACACCCAGGTCGTCTGTTTCATCATCTCCGCGGACCAGGAGAACGACGCGGACGTCGTCGGCATGCTGGGGGCCTCGACCGCCCTCCTCCTGTCCCCGATCCCGTGGAACGGGCCCATTGCCGGCGTGCGGGTCGCCCGCCGCGAAGGCGAGTGGCTCGTCAACCCGACCTTCGATGACCTCGAGATGTGCGACCTGGAGATCGTCGTCGCCGGCTCCGAGGACTCGATCGTGATGGTCGAGGGCGCCTGTCTCGAAGCCACCGAGGATGAGTTCCTCGAGGCGATGCAGGTCGGGCAGAAGGCCATCGCCGATCTGATCGGGCTCCAGCGCGAGTTGGTTCGGCAGGCGGGCGCCCCGGAGACCTTCGAGTACGAGCCTGTCGGACCCGACCCGGAGGTCGTGGAAAAGGTCACGGAACTGGCGGCCGGGCAGGTGGGCGAAGCGCTCCGGATCGCGGACAAGGAGGAGCGCGGACGCGCCCTGTCCGCCCTCCGCGAAGAGCTCGCGGATCGGCTCGAGGCCGACCACCCGGATTGCTCGGGAGATGTCGGCGCTGCGCTCCGAAAGCTGGAGAAGGAGACGATGCGCCGGCGCATCCTCGAGGATGGGGAGCGCATTGATGGTCGCGGGATGAACGACGTCCGCGACATCACCTGCGACGTCGGTCTCCTGCCGCGAACGCACGGTTCGGCGCTCTTCACTCGAGGGCAGACGCAGGCGCTCGCGGTGACCACGCTCGGGACGGTGAGGGACGAGCAGCGAATCGACTCCGTGGACGTGCGCGAAGAGACCTCGAAGTCCTTCATGCTCCACTACAACTTCCCCGGCTTTTCGACGGGCGAAGTGCGGATGTTCCGGGGTACGAGCCGCCGCGAGACGGGACACGGCATGCTGGCCGAGCGCGCGCTTCAGGCGCTCCTTCCGGCATATGAGGATTTCCCGTACACGATCCGCGTCGTCTCCGACATTCTGGAATCGAACGGGTCGAGTTCGATGGCTTCCGTCTGTGGCGGATCGCTTTCCCTCATGGATGCCGGAGTTCCGATGCGGGCTCCGTGCGCGGGGATCGCGATGGGGCTCATCAAGGAGGGCGACAAGGTTGAGATCCTGACCGATATCCTCGGCGTGGAGGACGCCCTCGGCGACATGGACTTCAAGGTCGCCGGGACCGAGCGCGGGATCACGGCCGTCCAGATGGACATCAAGGCGGACGGACTCTCCGTCGACACGCTGCGGGAAGCCCTCGCCCGGGCGCGCGACGCCCGGCTGCGGATCCTCGCGGCGATGAACGAGACGCTCGAAGCGGCCCGCGAGGAAATGTCGCCGCACGCGCCGCGGATCGTCACGCTGCAGATCAACCCCCAGAAGATCGGCGAGGTCATCGGGCCGAAGGGGAAGACGATCCGGATGATCCAGGAGGAGACGGGCACCGAGGTCAACATCGACGACTCGGGCACGGTCACCATCGCCGCGCCCTCGGGTGCCGGTGCGCAGCATGCGCGCGAGATGGTGGAGGGCATCGTTCAGGAGCCGGAGGTCGGGCGGATCTACCGCGGTGTCGTGAAGAACACGACGGACTTCGGCGCCTTCGTCGAGATCATCCCCGGAGTCGAGGGCCTGTGCCACATCTCGGAGCTCGAGGAAGGCCGCACGGCCAAGACGGAAGACGTGGTGAGCCCCGGCGACGAGGTGAAGGTGAAGCTGCTCGCCGTGGATGACCGCGGCCGGCTCAAGCTCTCCCGGCGCGCGGCCCTCGCCCCCGCCGAGAAGGCCTGATCACGTCGCGTTCCGGCCCGCCTGCGCGCGGGCCGGCTCGGGACCTGCGGCCGCTTGACGACACGGGAGGCCGGCTCGACCGGGAGGTGTACCGAACGTGTCTCCCGGATGGTCCCACCGTGCTCAGCGAGCGCATGGATTCCGTGCGTTCCGTCGCCATCGGCCTCTGGGTGCGGCAGGGCCGCGTTCACGAGGATGCCGAGCACGGCGGCGCGTCCCACCTGCTGGAGCACATGGTCTTCAAGGGGACGCACCGGCGCTCCGCTCGCGATCTCGCCTGGGAGCTGGAACGGCTCGGCGGCACGCTGGACGCGTATACGACCCACGAGTTCACCGCATTCCAGGCGCGCGTGCCGGCGGGGGCGCTCGGCATCGCGCTCGACGTACTGTGCGACCTCGCCTTCTTTCCGCGGCTCTCCGCACAGGACCTGGAGGTGGAGCGCGAGGTCGTGCTGGAAGAGATCGCTTCCGCGGCGGACGTACCGGAGGACATCGTCTTCGAGGAGCACGCGCGCAGCCTCTATGGCGGGCATCCTTATGGCGAACCGATCCTGGGCACCCGCGAGTCGGTGCGGGGACTTTCCGTGTCCGCGCTGGCCGAGGTGCACGCACGCGCGTACCGGCCCGGGAACGTCGTCGTGGCGGCGGCGGGAGCCGTAGCGCACGAGGACCTCGTGGACGGACTGGCGCGCTGGCTCCCCGAGCCCGCCGCCGCCCCCACACTCGCCGATCCGCCGGCGCCGGTCGGCAAATCGGGCTTCCGGCGCATGCGACGCGAGGGCGGCCGGCAGACGCACATCGTGACCGGAGGGCTCTCCGTCCCGTACCGCGACCCCCTCCGCTACGCCATCCATGTGACGGCGACGGCCCTCGGGGGCGGAATGAGTTCACGGCTCTTCCAGAGAATCCGGGAAACGCGTGGTCTCGCCTACGCCGTGTACAGCTTCCACGGGTTCTATGCGCAGGCGGGTCACGTCGGCGCCTACGTCGGGACCCGGCCCGAGACCGCCAGGGATGCGCGTGACGCGCTGGAGCACGAACTGACCCTTCTGGCACGGGAGGGATTGACGCGCCAGGAGCTGGACGACACTCGCAGTCAGTTGAAGGGGCAGTTTCTGATCTCGCTCGAATCGCCCGCAAGTCGAATGAACCGGCTTGCGGGAGTCGCCCTGTACGACCACGAGTATCGCACCCTGGACGAGGTGGCGGCGAGAATCGACGCGGTCGACCGTGCGCAGTGTCTCGAAGCCGCCGCATACTTCTCACCCGAACGGCTCGCAACGCTCGAGTTGGCGCCCGGTCCCCGCGGGAGTGAATGAAGATGATCGTTGGCGTACCGAAGGAGATAAAGACGGACGAGAATCGAGTGGCCCTCGTTCCGGCCGGCGCGACCGCGCTCGTCGCGGCCGGACACACCGTGTGCGTCGAACGCAACGCCGGGCTGCGCAGCGGCTTTCCGGACGAGATGTACGTCGCCGCGGGCGCGCAGGTGCTCGGGACGGCGGACGAAGTATGGGACCGGGCCGAACTCGTCGTGAAAGTCAAGGAACCCATCGAATCCGAATACGCCCGGATGCGGACCGGCCAGGTCATCTTCACGTACTTCCACTTCGCGGCGGACGAGCGCCTCACGCACCGTACGCTGAAGAGCGAGTGCGTCGCGATCGCCTACGAGACGGTCCAGCTTCCGACCGGCGAACTCCCGCTCCTCACGCCGATGTCCGAAGTGGCGGGGCGCATGGCGATCCAGCAGGCGGCCAAGAACCTGGAGCGGATCGCGGGCGGGTACGGGATCCTTCTCGGCGGCGTGCCGGGGGTCCTTCCCGCCGAAGTCGTTATCCTCGGGGGAGGGGTCGTCGGCGCGAACGCCGCGACGATCGCGGCGGGTTTCGGCGCCCACGTGACGGTGCTCGATGTCAATCTCCCGCGCCTCCGGTATCTGGCGGAGGTCATGCCCGCCAACGTGGATACGCTCTACTCCAACCGCCACTCGATCCTGGAGCAGATCGAACGCGCGGACGTCGTGATCGGCGCCGTGCTCGTCCCCGGCGGAAAGGCGCCGAAACTCGTGCGGCACGACGACCTGCGGCGGATGAAGGACGGTTCCGTGATCGTCGACGTGGCCGTGGATCAGGGCGGCTGCGTAGAGTCCGCTCGCCCGACCACGCACAACGACCCCACCTACACCGTCCACGGCGTGATCCACTACTGCGTGGCGAACATGCCGGGGGCCGTCCCGAGAACGTCCACTCTGGCCCTGACGAACGCGACGTTCCCCTACGTACTGAACCTGGCGAATCGAGGGTGGAAGGCCGCCTGCGGCCAGGATCCGAACCTCGCCCTGGGAGTCAATATCGCGGGAGGACGGGTCACGTACGAGGCGGTCGCAGAGGCGTTCGATCTTGATTACACGCCCCTGGAGGCGCTCTCCGCGTGAGTCCGGGACACCGACCGCGAGAGGAGCCGCGCGGCGACTTTCCTGTGTCCGAAAGTACGTTTACATTTCGGCGTCCTTCACCCGGACTGGCTGTCTCCGGTACGATTCGCCGCCTTGGAGGAGTCCCACCCGTGTCCTTCAGCCCACCGATCTTGCGCCAGCCCGAAAGGGCGGCCTTCTAGATGGCAACCTGGTCGCTGCGGGGCAACTTCCTGCCGATCAGCAAGATCGGAGTGGATCTGGGGACCGCGAACACGCTCGTACACGTTGAAGGCGAGGGTATCGTTCTCAACGAACCGTCGGTCGTCGCGGTTCGAAAGGAAACCGGACGCATCGAAGGGATCGGCCTTGCAGCCAAGCGCATGCTCGGCCGCACCCCGAGCGGGATCGAAGCGGTTCGACCGCTGAAGGACGGCGTCATCGCCGACGTGGACATCACCGAGATGATGATCCGCTACTTCCTAAAGGAAGTGATGACCACGCGGTTCTTCAAGATTCGGCCGCTCGTCGTGGTCGGCGTGCCGTCCGGCATCACGGAACTCGAACGCCGGGCCGTCCGGTCCAGCGCACATGCCGCCGGCGCCAAGGAAGTCTACATGGTGGCGGAACCGATGGCGGCAGCCGTCGGCGTCGGACTGCCGGTGGAGACGCCGACGGGCAACATGATCATCGATGTCGGCGGCGGGACGAGCGAGATCGCCGTGATCGCGCTTTCGGGATCGGTCGCGGACACGTCGATCCGGGTCGGCGGCGACGAACTGGACTCGACGATCGTCTCCTTCCTCCGCAAGAACTACAACCTCCTCATCGGCGAGCCGACGGCGGAGGCCGTCAAGATCCAGATCGGATCGGCCTATCCCACGGACGACGACAAGGAGATGCTCGTAAAGGGCCGGGATCTCGTCTCCGGCATTCCGAAGACCGTCCGGGTCCATTCGGCCGAGGTCCGCGAGTGTCTGCAGGAGCCGATACAGCAGATCGTGGCGGCGGTACGGCGGGCGCTCGAGATCACGCCTCCGGAACTCGCGTCCGATATCGTGGATCGGGGGGTCGTGATGACCGGGGGCGGCGCCCTCGTGCGCGGGCTGGATACGCTGCTGGGCGAGGAGACGGGACTCCCGATCCACGTCGATGCGGAGCCGCTTACGTGCGTCGTTCGGGGCTGCGGGAAGATCCTCGAGGAATTCGGACGGTATCGTGGAGTTCTCACGAGTTGACGCCGAGCCCCTTCTGATTCGCCGCCTGTGAGTTACCAGGGCGTCCGGCCGCAGGGTCGCAAGCTGCTCGATGTCGTTTTCTTCTCCCTTGCCCTCATCCTCAGCGGCGTCGCCGCGGGCCTGTCCAGCGCCCATCAGAGCCAGGTGGAGTCCGCCGTCCGCGCCACCGCGCTTTATCCGTTTCTTCTGCTCCATCGCCTCGCAGCCGAGCGGGGCCAGATCGAGCGCCGCGTCGAGGGCCTGCTGGCGGAGCGGGACTCGCTCACGGAACTCCTGCTGCGCTACCGGGACCGGACGGCGCCGGTCGAGGAAGAGTCTTCCGCGCAGGCGCTCTCGGCTCTCCCCGCGGGGTCGGTCGCGCCGGCGGTCGTCTACCCGGGACGCCCCCACGTCGGCAATCCGGACCTGTTCGTCCTGTCGGGACCCGATTTTCGGGGTCGCGAGTTTCCTGTCGGCGTCGTCACCGGCATCGGGCTGGTCGGCGTCGTGAGAGCCGCTCACGGTCGGGGGGGGCGGGGCGAATTCTGGAGTCATCCCGACTTCCGGGTCAGCGTCCTGGCCGAAGGGGAGGGTGTGTCGGGGGTCGTCAGGCCACTGCGCGCGGACGGAGGGCAACCCGTGCTCCTGCTCGAGGGCGCGCCCTTCCAGGCGGACATCCCGCCGGGGACTCTGCTGGTCACGACAGGGATTGCCGGGGTCTATCCGCCGGGCGTACCGGTGGGACACATCCGCGAACCCGCCGAGCCGGAGGCGGGCTGGATGAAGCGCTATTTCGTGGAGCCGTCCGTGCGTCCGGAAGAGGTCAGGGACGTGTTCGTGTGGACCCGGCCCGAGTTGCCGGCGGGCGTCGAGGCGGACACGGCGTCCGCGCCGACGGAATCCGGGGCCGCGCCAACGGACACGGCTTCGGCCCGTCGATGAGTCCGGCCGGGAAGTGGTTCGTCGCCGCACTCCTGCTGGTCCTGCACTTCGCGCTGCATCCGCTCTGGAGCCGATGGCCGATCGCGCCGGATCTCGTCGCCGGGGGGTTGATCATGGGCTCGTTGCAACTCCGATGGGGACGGGCCGCGGGCTTCGGGTGCGTGATCGGCCTCATGGAAGCGGCGATCTCGCTGGGACCGATGGGGCTCACGATGTTACTCTTTTCGCTGACCGGGGCACTCGTGGGCTGGGCGCGGCGCCTGATCTACTCGGATTCGGGCAAGGTCACGCCGGCCTTCGTCTTTTTCGGGACGTGGCTTCTGCGGCTGGCGGTCGCGATCTTCGTCGTGGGAGACTGGTCGGCGGAGGCGCTGCTCGTCGACGGTGCCGGATCGGCCGCGCTGACCACGGCGGCGTGCTGGCTCACGGCACGACTGGTTTCGGCGGTCACGAGGTGAAGGGGAGGATGTGAACCGCGACAACGGACACCGCTCCATCCGAAAACAGCGAGGCCGCTGGGCCGCGGGTGCGATCTTTTTCTGCCTGTCGATCGTCGCCGCCGGGTTCGTCAACCTCCAGATCTTCAGCACCGAGTTGTATACGCTCCTTTCGAGCGAGAACCGGCTGCGGACCATCACGGTGCCGGCGCCGCGCGGGACCATCTACGACCGCTATGGACGGGCCATCGCGGACAACGTGCCGGGGTACGACGTGTCGATGCTGCCCGGGCCCCGCGACTCCATCGCGGCCGGACTCGATCGGCTCGCGGAGCGGCTGGAGTTGTCGCCCGAGCGGCGCGCCGCGTTGTTGTCGCGCAACCGGGACCGTCCCGGCGAAGCTCTGGTCGTGCGCGAGAACGCGAACTTCGAGCAGGTCGCGTTCATCGAGGAACGGAGACCCCGGTTTCGGCGCGTCGTCGTGGACCAGAGGCCGCACCGGCGCTATCCGGCGGGGCCCGCGGTCGCGCACGTGATCGGGTACGTGGGAGAGATCAGCCCGGAGGAACTGACTCGACCCGAGTATGCGGACTACGAATCCGGCCAGTCGATCGGGAAGACGGGGCTGGAGGAGCAGTACGAGCACAGGCTCGCCGGGCGGAACGGGATCCGTTACGCGGAGGTGAACGCCCTGGGTTCGATCGTGCGGGATCTGGGGGTCGCGCAGGCGCAGGCTCCGGTGCCCGGAGATGACCTGCATCTCGGCATCGATCTCGACCTCCAGGTGTACGCGGATTCGGTGTTTCCCGAAGGGATGCGGGGCGGCGTCGTGGCGCTGGACCCCGTCACGGGAGAAGTGCTGCTTCTCTATAGCCACCCCACGTTCGACCCCAACGCGTTCATCGGCGGCATTCCCCTGGATCTGTGGAACTCGCTTCGTGAACACCCGGACGAGCCTATGCTGGACCGGGTCTCGATGGCTTCCTACCCCCCGGGATCCACGTGGAAGCTCGTCATGTCCGCCATCGGGATGAAGACGGCGGACCTCGCGTTCGATACCTACCACGCGTCCGCATGCACCGGCGGGCTCTGGTACCACACCCGCCGCTTCCGCTGCTGGCTCCCGAGTGGACACGGTCGCCTGAACCTCTCCGAGGCGATCAAGCATTCGTGCAATGTCTGGTTCTATCAGGCGGGGCAGCGGATCGGTCTCGACCCGCTCCTTGCGGGGGTCGGAGAGTTCGGCTTCGGACGCCGGACCGGGATCGACCTCCCGTCCGAGACGCTGGGCCGCTTCCCGGACTCCAGACAGTGGTACGACGACTATCTGGGGCCGGGAGGGTGGACCGAGGCCGTCGTGTGGAACCTCTCGATCGGGCAGGGGGAAAACGCGCAGACGCTGCTGGCGATGGCCCAGTTCTACGCGGCACTGTCGACGGGGAAGGCGCCCGTCAGACCCCACCTCGTGCGGGATGAGATGCTCGCGCAGCAGCGCGCGGACTGGACGCTGGATCTCCCCGAGGTCCAGCGGCGCCAGCTCGTCGACGCCCTGGTGCGTGTCGTGAACGAGCCCGGAGGCACTGCCTACGGCAGCCGGCTGGCCCGCTGGACTCTCGCCGGGAAGACCGGCACGGCCCAGAACCCGCACGGCCCGCCCCATTCCTGGTTCGTCGGGTTCGCGCCCGCCTACAATCCGCGGATCGTGATCGCGGCGATCGTGGAACACGGGCACCCGGACGGAGCCCCGTCGCTCGCCGTGCCTCTCGCGGCCGGGCTCGTGAACCGGCACCTCGAGACGCTCGGGCTGCCGCCGGAGGACACGCCCGGCATCCGTCCGACAGAAGCGCTCCCGGCTCCGGCGGGTGGATGATCGACCGCCTGCGCATCTCCGGGGTGGGAGATCCGACGCTCCTCGCGCTGGTTCTGTTCATGACCGGGCTCGGAATCGCGATGATCTATTCGGCCGGGCAGGTCGACGTGCAGTCGCTGGCCACCGGAATCTGGGTTCGCCAGCTCTACTGGTTCGGTGTGGCGATCGCCGCGCTGGCCGTGACCTCCCGCTTCTCGCTCCGTTTCCTCGAATGGTTGGCGCCCTGGGTCTACGGGCTCACCATCCTCCTCCTCGTCCTCGTTTTTTTCGTCGGGACGGGCCCGAACGGTAGCTGGCTCGAACTCGGCCCCGGACGACTGCAGCCGGCGGAAGTCGCGAAGCTGGGGACGATCCTCATGCTGGCGCGGGTGATGGGAGGTGCGCCGGGCCCGTACGAGCGGCTCCTGGAGTTCTGGAAACCCGCCGTCATTACGCTCGTCCCGTTCGTGCTCGTGCTGCGGCAGCCAGACCTCGGCAGCGCCATGATCTTCGGAGCGCTCCTGCTCGCCGTGCTGTTCTGGAGCGGCGTGCCGCTGCCGAAGATCTTCCTGCTCACGTCTCCGGGACTCAGTCTCCTGCTCGGCTTCAACTGGATCGCGTGGGGCCTCGGGTTCCTCGTCGTCGCAGCCTGCCTGTACGTACACCGCCTCTTCATCCTGGAAGCGGTAGGCGTGCTCCTCGCAAACGTCTTCGCGGGCGCGCTCACGCTCCGCATATGGGATTCTCTCGCCGACTATCAGCGGAACCGGCTTCTCGTCTTCCTGGACCCGGAGATCGATCCGCTTGGTGCCGGCTGGCATCTCATCCAGTCGAAGGTCGCCATCGGCTCCGGCGGACTCATCGGCGCGGGCTTCGCCAACGGTCCGCAGAAGCGGCTCGCCTTCCTCCCGGAGCAGCATACGGACTTCATCTTCTCCGTCGTGGGGGAGGAGTTCGGGTTCATCGGCGTGATGCTGTTCCTGGTGCTCTTCGCTTTCCTCCTCTGGCGCGTGCTTCGGGTGGCCTCCGTGATGGACGACCGATTCGGAAGCCTGATCGCATTCTGCCTGTTCGCGGTCCTCCTGACGCACATCGCGGTGAACCTGGGGATGGCGGTGGGCATGATGCCGGTGACCGGACTGCCCTTGCCGCTCCTCAGCTACGGGGGGAGCTTTCTGCTCGTGCTCTACGCGGGCTTCGGGATCGTGCAGCGCGTGGCCTGGGAGGCCTGAGTGTCCTGGTTCAGCAAACCAAAGCGCAAGCTGGTCTCACAGAAGCGTGAGCTTCCGGGCGACGTGTGGGATCGGTGCGCCGGGTGCGGCGAGATTCTCTACAGCGGACGGCTGGAGGAGAATCTCCACGTCTGCCCGAACTGCGGCCATCATTTTCGCATCACCGCGGAGTCCTACGAGGCCATGCTGCTCGACGGCGGAGGTCTGGCCGAACTCCACGACGGGCACCTGCGCTCCGCCGATCCGCTCGGGTTCGTCGACTCCCGCAGCTATGCCGAACGCATCGCGCAGGCGGAGCAACGGGGCGGCGACCAGGATGCCATTCGGACGGGGCGCGGCGAGATCGGAGGCAGGGAAGTCCACCTCGGGACCATGGATTTCCGCTTCATCGGCGGGTCGATGGGGTCGGTGGTGGGCGAGAAGATCCGCCGTCTCGCCGACCGCTCCCTCGAACGGGGAGTGCCGCTCATCATCATTTCCGCTTCCGGCGGCGCGCGGATGCAGGAAGGGATCCTTTCCCTCATGCAGATGGGAAAGACGGCGGCCGCGCTCGAGCAGCTTGCGAGTGCCGGCATCCCCTACGTGAGCGTCCTCACGAACCCCACCACGGGCGGGGTGACGGCGTCATACGCGATGCTGGGGGATGTGATTCTCGCGGAACCCGGCGCCCTGATCGGTTTTGCCGGCCCGCGCGTGATCAAGGAAACGATCCGGCAGGATCTTCCGGAGGGGTTCCAGACCGCGGAGTTCCTGGAAGAGCACGGGATGATCGACCGCATCGTCCCGCGTCAGGAGATGCGCGGCGCCCTCGCGAGCCTCCTGGATCACATGTGCTGATCGGGGGCGGGGACGCCCTCGCGGCCCTGTTCGACTCCCGTCCGGCCACCAGGATCCGCTGGGGTCTCGACAGAATCGAAGCGCTCCTCACGGAGCTGGGTCGGCCGGAACGAACCTTCGACGCGCTCCACATTGCCGGCACAAACGGCAAGGGGTCGACCGCGTGCTTCGCGGCGTCGATGCTCGGAAGCGGCGGCACGCGCACGGGACTCTACACCTCGCCGCACCTCGAGGACGTTCGGGAACGGTTCCGGATCGACGGGGGGTGGGTGGAGGAGTCGGCGCTTCAGTCCGCCGCGGCTCGCGTCGCCGGCTGCGAGGCGGCCGAAAGCTGCACGTACTTCGAGTTGGCCACCGCGCTCGCCTTCACCTGCTTCGCGGAATGCGGGGTGCAGGTGGCGGTCGTCGAAACCGGTCTCGGCGGCCGCCTCGACGCGACGAACGTGCTTCGTCCCGCCGGCACGGCGATCACCCCGATCAGCCTCGACCACACGGAATGGCTCGGCGGATCTCTCGAGGCGATCGCGAGGGAAAAGGGCGGGATCTTCAAGAGCGGAGCGCCAGCCTGCCTGGGTCGAATCGAGCCACCTCCGCTCGCGGCGCTCGAGCGGGTCGCGCGCGGCGTCGGAGCGCCGGTCGCGCGCCTCGGAAGGGACGCGGAAGTATCGGAAATCGCGGTGCGAACCGACCCCTCCGGGACGCGCTTCCGATACGTTTCGGGGTCGCGTCCCGACGGCCTGCGGCTTGCCACGGGCCTCCCGGGCCGGCACCAGGCGGACAACGCGGCTCTCGCTCTCCTGCTGCTGGACTGCTCCGGCTATCCGCCGGACGACGGCGCCGCGCGGCGCGGGATCGCGCGCGCGCGGCTGGCCGGCCGCTTCGAGGTCCGGCCTCCGGGGGCGGGACGCCCGGGCTGCGTGTTCGATATCGCGCATAACCCGGCAGCGATCGCGGCGCTCTGCGAGACGCTGGCAGAACTGTCGGTGGCCCGCCCGCTCATCGCCGTGGTCGGAATGCTGGCCGACAAGGACTGGAAGAGCACGCTGGCCCGACTCGCGCTTGACAGCGACACTATGATTCTGACTCGATCCGCCGTCCCCGCGGAGAGGCGGTGGGACCCGTCGCGGGCGCAGGAGTGGCTGTCGCGCGAACGGGGCCTCGAATCGATCGTGTGCCGGAACGTGGCCGAGGCGGTCTCACGGGGGCTGACACTCGCCGGCGCGGGAACACTTTTGGTCACGGGATCCGCCTATACCGTGGGTGAGGCCCGGGCATTGCCGGAACTCGACGGCGTACGAACAGGAGATTAGAGATGCTGTACGATCCCAGACTGGTACAACCGATGAGGGACGAACTGACGCGCCTCGGCGTGCGTGAGCTCCGGACCTCCGATGAAGTGGACGAAGTCCTCGCGTCGGAAGGGGAGACGCTCGTCGTCGTGAACTCCGTCTGCGGCTGCGCGGCGCGCAACGCACGACCCGCGGTGGCGATGGCCATGGGTCACGGAAAGCAGCCCGACCGCGTCGTCACGGTCTTCGCGGGACAGGATGTGGAAGCGACGGCGCGCGCGCGGCAGTATTTCACCGGCGTGCGACCCTCGTCACCGTCTCTCGCGCTGCTCTCGGACGGGGAACTGCAGTTCATGCTCGAGCGGCACCAGATCGAGGGCCGCGAGGCGCGCGATATCGCGGCCGACCTCACAAAGGCGTACGACCGATACTGCGCGACGAGCTAGCCGCGCGGGGCCTCGGGTTGCCACCGCTCTTCGGGCCGTGAGTTCCGGCGGGATCCGCGGTCTGACCGGTTTTCGAGATTTCTTTCCCGAGGAACTCGCCCTTCGCCGACACATCTTTTCGGCCTGGCGCAGGGTTGGCGCCCGCTACGGATTCACGGAGTATGACGGACCTCCCCTCGAAGCGCTGGAACTCTACACGCGGAAGTCCGGCGAAGAGATCGTAGGCCAACTGTACGAGTTCGAGGACAAGGGGGGCCGGGCCGTGGCGCTGCGGCCCGAGATGACGCCTACCTTCGCGCGCATGATCGCCGCGCGCGCCGCCGGGCTCCCGAAGCCGGTACGCTGGTTCTCGATCCCGCAGCTCTTCCGCTACGAACGGCCGCAGCGCGGTCGGCTCCGCGAACACTTCCAGCTCAACATGGACATCGTCGGTGAAACGAACCCGCTCGCCGATGCGGAGATCATCAGCGCGGGCATCGACGCGCTGCGGGAACTCGGCCTGGGGGCCGCGGACATCGTGGTCCGCATCTCGGACCGACGCCTCATCGGCGCACTTCTCGACGCCCACGGGATCTCCGCCGAAGACCATGTCCCGGTGTTCGGCGCCCTCGACCGGCTCGAGAAGGAAGGAGAGGACGGGGTCCGCGGGCGGCTCGCGGAATACGGCGTGGAGAAGGAAGTGGCGACTCGTTTGCTCGCGGCCATCCGGCAGCCGCTCGAGGAACTGGCGGCCGCGCACGCGGGAGACGAAGCGGTCGCCGCGGCGGCCGACCGACTATCCACCGTGTTTGCGCATCTCGACGCGACGGGCTTCGCCGACTTCGTCAGGTTCGACGCGGGCCTCGTCCGCGGACTTGCCTACTACACCGGGACGGTGTTCGAGATCTGGGATCGCCGCGACGAACTGCGCGCGATCTGCGGTGGTGGCCGCTATGATGACCTTCTGAAGGCGCTGGGAGGCGTGGATCTCCCGGCTCTCGGCTTCGGCATGGGGGATGTGGTCCTCACGGAACTTCTCAGGGATCGGGGACTCGCGCCCGACGCTGCCCGTCGCGTGGACGACTACATCGTATGCGTTTCCGATGCGGAGCGCCCGCTTGCGCTCGGTCTGGCTCGCGCTCTGCGCGACCGGGGACGGCGAGTGCTCTACGACCTTCGGCCGCGCGGGGTCGGACGCCAGTTCAAGGCCGCCCACCAGGCCGGCGCCGGCCGCGCCATCGTACTCGGGCCGCAGGAAGTGGAGCGGGGCGTCGCGGTACTCCGCGACATGGCGTCCGGCGAGGAACGGGAAGTCGCGATCGAGACCCTGGCCGGACCACGCCCCGACGAAACGAGAGGGGAGGAAGTGCGGTGAGTCGCGTTCTCATCCTCGATTTCGGATCCCAGTTCACGCAACTCATCGCGCGACGCATTCGCGAGGAGGGCGTGTACTGCGAGGTGCACCCGCCGACGCGGACCCCGGCGTGGGTCCGCCGCTACGATCCGGCGGCCATCGTCCTTTCCGGAGGGCCGGCGAGCGTGTACGACGAAGGCGTCCCCACGGCCCAGCCCGAGACCCTCGCCATGGGCGTCCCGATTCTCGGGATCTGCTACGGAATGCAGCTCGTTGCGGATCTCGTCGGGGGCGAGGTGCAACAGGCCGAGCGCCGGGAGTACGGGCGGGCCGAACTCAGGGTTCGGGCGGCGGATCCTCTCTTTCGCGGGTTCGACGATGGCGAGCCCACCCAGGTCTGGATGAGCCACGGCGACTCCCTCCACGCGCTGCCGCCGGGTTTCGAGGTCTCAGCGACCACCGAGAACTCGATCGCCGCGATCCGGTCCGAGGAGCGGCGGATCTGGGGCGTCCAGTTCCACCCGGAAGTTGCCCACACGACGCGCGGCGGCGAGATGCTGCGGAACTTCCTGTTCGAGATCGCCGGCTGCGAGATGAGCTGGAACGCCGCGAACATCATCGACCACCAGCTCGCCACGGTGCGCGAGACCGTGGGCGATGGACAGGTGATCTGCGGCCTCTCGGGCGGAGTGGACAGCTCCGTGGCCGCCGCGCTCGTGCAGCGGGCGGTCGGGGACCGGCTCACCTGCATCTTCGTCGACACGGGCCTGCTGCGGAAAGGTGAACGCGACGCCGTGGAAGCGGTGTTCGGCGAACACATGGGGATGCGGCTTGAGGTCGTCGACGCGGCCGATCTCTTCCTCGACCGCCTCGCCGGCGTCGAGGAGCCTGAAGAGAAGCGGGTCATCATCGGCCACACCTTCATCGACGTGTTCGAGGAGGCGGCGGGCCGGCATGGCGACGCGCGTTTCCTCGTGCAGGGAACGCTGTACCCCGACGTGATCGAGTCCGTCTCGGTGTGGGGGCCATCGGTGAAGATCAAGTCCCATCACAACGTGGGCGGACTTCGTCCGGATCACCCGTTCGAACTCATCGAGCCCCTTCGTGAACTCTTCAAGGACGAGGTGCGCGCCGTAGGCCGCGAGCTGGGCCTTTCGGAGGAGATCGTGGGGCGTCACCCGTTTCCGGGACCGGGCCTGGGGATCCGAATCCTGGGCGACGTGACGCGGGAGAAACTCGCCACGCTGCGGGAAGTGGACGCGATCTACCTCGAGGGGATTCGCGATGCGGGGCTCTACGACGAGATATGGCAGGCGTTCGCCGTCTTGCTGCCCGTCCAGTCCGTCGGCGTCATGGGCGATGCGCGCACGTACGAGAACGTCGTCGTGCTCCGGGCCGTGACCTCGCTGGACGGGATGACGGCCGACTGGTTCCAGTTCCCCCACGACGTCCTGGGCCGGATCTCCAACCGCATCATCAACGAGGTGAAGGGAGTGAACCGGGTGACCTACGATGTGTCGTCGAAGCCCCCCGCCACGATCGAGTGGGAGTAGGCTCCGTGGAGGAATCCGGCGCCGGGAGCGGCCCGAACTGCCGGGAAGTCGCCGCCTGGCTCGATGATTTCCTGGACGTCGCCGGGATAGAGGATTATCCGTTCGCCCTCAACGGGTTGCAGGTCGACGGGCGCCGCGCCGTCATCCGCATCGGCGCGGCGACGGATGCCTGCCAGGCCACGATCGACCTCGCGGCCGACGCCGGGTGCGGGATCCTCCTCGTTCACCACGGACTGTTCTGGGGCGGCCTGCGTCCGTTCGTCGGCCCCGCGTACGAGCGCTGCCGCCGGCTCGTGGAGAGCGGGATGGGGTTGTACTCGGCGCACCTCCCGCTCGATGCGCATCCCCGGATCGGAAACAACGTCCTCCTCGCCGCCGAACTCCGCGTCGGGGATGTCGAACCGTTCGGGTCCTTCAAGGGGAATGAAGGGATCGGCGTCATCGGCACGGTCGACACCTCCCTCGGCGAGCTCGCGGCCCGGGCTCAGGCCGTGTGCGGGCGAGCCCCCTTCGTGATCGCCGGCGGCCCGGAACGCGTGTCGCGGCTCGCCATCGTCACGGGCGGCGCGGGTTCGATGATCGAGGCGGCTGCAACGGCCGGAGCCGACACCTTCCTCACCGGGGAGGGGAACCACCACACCTACCACGAGGCGATGGAACTCGGGATCAACGTGATCTACGCCGGCCACTACGGGACGGAGACGCTGGGTGTCCGGGCCCTGGCGAAGCGCGCGGCGGAGCATTTCGGGGTGGAGCACGCATTCTTCGACGTCCCCACCGGCCTCTAGCGCGGGTTCCGGCGTGTACCCTCGCGCCCCCGCCCTCCGCTAGAAGACCGAGACCTTGAGGTCGGTCAGGTAGCGGTCCGGCCGTTCACGAACATCCCGCAGGAGGAGGGCGAGTTCCTCGCCCGCGGCGCGCAGCGTGCCCAGCGTCTCCACCAGTTCATCGTGGACCGCGTCTTCGCGCAGGAGTCTTCCGAGCGTGCCCTCTCCGCCTTCGAGCCCCCGCGTGATCTCGGCGAGGGATCGGCCGGCGGCCGAGAAATCCGCGCTTGCGGCGGCGAGCCGCGTCGAGAGCGTGTCGAGGTTGGCCAGCGTGCGATCGGCTTCCTCGGACCCGGTCATCCCGGCGAGCCGATTCGACAGCGTATCCATATTGGCGAGCAGGCTGCCGATCGACGCGCGCTCCGTCTCGAGGATTCCGGCGAGCTCCCGCATCGCGAGCGTGAAGGCCTCGGACCCGTCGGCGACGTTTTCGGCCAGACCGCCGTCGAGCAGCGATTCCATCTCTCCGATCAGGGAACTCACCTCGTCCCCGAGGGTCGAGGCCAGCGACGTGAGATCGGACCGGCGGTCGAGCACGAGCGTGTCGCCTTCCGCCAGCGTCCGGGCACTGGTCCCCGGCGTCAACTCGACGAGTTGCTGGCCCAGGAATCCATCCGGCTGGATGGCGCCGCGCGTATCCGCCGGCAGCCGAACCCGCGTGGAGAGCGTCATCGCGAGGACGACATGCTCCGCCTCGAGCGCGACTTCGTCCACGGTGCCGACCTCCACGCCGCGCAACAGGACGGGCGACGCGGTCGCGATCCGGTTCGCGTTGGCCGCGATCCCCCACACGCGGATGGTGGGACCGCGGAAAGGCGAGCCCGATATCCAGAACAGACCCGCGACGACGACGGCCGCGGCAAGGATGACGAATACGCCGACCCGGACCTCGACGCCGCGGTCGCGCAGCCCCGGGTCCCTCACGCGGGACCTCGCGCAGGCCCCGCGTCGAGAAACTCGCGCACTGCCCGGTTGTCCGTCTCGCGCAACTGCTGTGGCGTACCCTCGGCCGCGACCACGCCCCCGGAAAGGAGGGCGATCCGGTCTGCCAGGAAGAAGGCGGACTCCACGTCGTGGGTCACGACGATACTCGTCGCATCGACTTCCTCGCTCACGCGCGCGATGAGGCGGTTGATGCGGGTGGCGTTGACGGGATCGAGTCCCGTCGTGGGCTCATCATACAGGACGTAGCGGCGCTTCCCGATGATGGCGCGCGCGATGGCGACCCGCCGCTGCATCCCCCCGGAGAGTTCGGCGGGCAGGAGCGTCAGTACTTCCGGCTCGAGGTTCACGTGATCGAGCGCGGTGCGGACCAGTTCCTCGCATTTGGCCGCACGGCCGCGACAGAAACCCGGTGGGAGGCCCATCAGCAGGTTCCCGCGCACCGTCATGGAATCGAAGAGGGCGGAATTCTGGAACACGTAGGCGGTCTTGGTGCGAACGGCGGCCATCTCGGCCCGATCGGCCGATGGGACCGAGATTCCATCGACGAGGATGTCTCCGGCGTCCGGATCGAACAGGCCGACGATGTGCTTGAGGAGGACGCTCTTTCCCGTTCCCGACGGCCCCATGATGGCGAGCGTTTCACCTTCCCGCACGTCGAGGTCGACGCCGCTCAGGACCGGACGTCCCCCGAGCCACTTGTGCACTCCGATGATCCTGATCACGTGAGCGTCTTGTACACCGGCCCCAGCACGGTGTCCAGGACCATGATGGAGACGATGATCGCGACGACCGCCCTCGTCGCCGTGCGGCCGACGCCCGCCGCCCCGCCGGTCGCGCGCAGCCCGACGTGGCTTGAAATGAACGTGATCGCGAATCCGTACGCGACCGCCTTCACGAGCGAGAAGATGAGCGCGCCGTGGTGATAGTACCCCTTCGCCCCATCCACGTACTCGGCCGTGCTCAGCCCGAGGATGCCGACCGATGTCACGTAGCCGCTGAAGACTCCCATCACGTTGGCGAGCATGACGAGCGGGATCAGAATGAGGGTTCCCGCGACCACCCGCGGGACCACGAGTTCCACGACGGGATCCCGACCCATCGTCAGAAGCGCGTCGATCTGGTTCGTCACCTTCATCGTGCCGAGTTCGGCCCCGATGGCCGCGCCCACGCGTCCCGCGAGGACGACCGCCGTCAGTACGGGTCCCAGTTCCGTGAGCATGCCGCCCACGACGCCGCCCGCCACGATCTCCCTCGGCAGTCCCGGGGAGAGCTGGTACATCGTCTGCTGGGCCATGACCGCACCCGAGAGGGCGCCCATCAGCAGCACCAGCGGGAGGCTGTCGAGACCGATGAACTTCGCGTGCTGAACCGTCTCCAGCGCGTACCGGCGCGGCTGGGCGAGCGCGCGAAGCGTCGCGACGCCGAGCATGCCCGCCCTTCCGGCGTGGAGCGCCGCGGCGCGGGCGGAACGGCCCGGCGCGGCGAGGAGGTTCGGTGCCCTCAACGGCTTTCGTGCCTTTCCTCGTCCGGCACCTCCACCTGCGATTCCGGTCGCGGAACGCCGTCGAGCACCTCCACTTCGAGCCGAATCGCCTCCCACAGCCGGTGCATGCGTCCGGGGTCGTCTCCGAACCGCGTGGTGAATTCCTCGAGTTGCTGTCCGGTCACGCCATGCTCGTCGAGCGTCGCGGCCCGCACCGAGTCGCCCTCCGCGGTGTCCGCGTACTTCGCGCGAGCCCAGGTGAGTCTGGCCATGACCTGAACGTACGTGTCTTCGTCCAGGCCGCCGCCGGACCCGCCGCAGCCGGCGGCCACGAGGCCTGCGACGAGCAGGATCGGTTTCACGATGGCTCCGTCGCGGCGCGGGCGCTTCATTCGGAAGCGCGAAGCGAGGCGCGGTAGAGCCAGACAATGAACCCGACGACGACCGCGGCGCCGATCCAGCGCGCGGCCGGATCGAAGCTCTCCGGCACGAGGCTCAGCACATCCGTGCTCTGTGAGAGGGCGAACGGGATCGCGAGGAAAATCCCGACGAGCGCCTCTCCGGTGATGAGTCCGGAGGAGAAGAGGAGCCCGCGGTGGTTCGCCTGCCGGACGGCCCCTTCGCCGCCCCCGCCTCGCAGCACGGTCCGGCCCACCAGCCACGCCACGAGCCCGCCCACGAAGATCGGAACTTCGAGTTCGATGGGCAGGTAGATGCCGACCGCGACGGCGAGGACTGGCACCCGCAGGCTGGAGCCGCGCGCCTTGAGAACCTGGTCGAGGGTGATCACGCACGCGGCGATGAGTGCCCCGATCCCGATCATCGCCCACGGGAGATTGCGCGAAAAGACGCCGTCGGCGACCGAAGCCATCAGCGTCGCCTGCGGCGCCTGCAGCATCTCCTCCGGGTCCATACCCTCTCGCGGCAGGACGCCGCCGAGCCCGTAGGCCTCGAACAGGAGGCCGAGGATCGGCGCGATGACGAGCGCGGCGGCCGTGACGCCGACGAGCTGCATGATCTGCTGCTGGCGGGGCGTCGCGCCGACGATCCGGCCCGCCTTCAGGTCCTGCATGTTGTCCCCCGCGATCGCGGCGGCACACGCGACGACGGCCCCCACGAGGATCGCGGTCGCCGCCGCCGAAAGCGCCTGGGGCGCCGAGACGGTGAAGTCGACCTGCAATCCCAGCAGGAGATAGAGGATGAGGGAGATCGTGAGGATCGTCGCGATCGTCACCCCCGAGATCGGGTTGTTCGAGGAGCCCACGAGTCCCGCCATGTAGCCCGCGACCGAGGCGAAGAGGAACCCCGCCAGGAGAGCGAAGACCGTCCCCAGCGCGAGCACGATCCAGTAGAGTCCGGGCGTGATGGCGAGCGCGCCGCGGTCGATGACGAGCACGAACACCGCGAGGATCGGCACCGCCAGCGCCACGGTCCCGATCCCGACGAAGTTGATCGGCATGTCGCGCTCGGTGCGGAGGATTTCCGGACCGCCGTCGGCCGCGCGCGCCGCGCGCAGCGCCGCGATGGAGGAGCGCACGCCATCCCGCACGTGGCCCAGGAGCGAAACGAGGGCCCATACCCCACCCACGACCATGGCGCCTACGCCCATGAAGCGGATCTGCGCGCTCCAGATCGCGGCGGCCGCGTCGTACCCGCTCGCATCCCCCGTGATGCCGGCGACAACCTGCGGATCCGTGATCGCCATGTAGATGGGGATCCCGGCGATCCAGGAGATCGCGCCGCCCGCGAGCACGAGGCTGCCGACGCGGGGTCCGACGATGTATCCGACGCCGAGCAGGGCGGGGGAGAGGTCGCTTCCGATCCCGAAGACGGACCGGCCGAACGCAAAGCCGTGTTCTATGGAGGAGCCCGCGACCTTGAGGCCCGTCTGCGAGAACTTCAGCAGGGCGGCCGCCACGCCCCCGAGCGCGATCAGCCTCGCTCCGGAGCCGCCGCTGGCCCCGGCCTTCAGCACCTCCGCCGTCGCCACACCCTCGGGGAAGCGCAGATCCGCCTCGACGATGAGGGCCCGCCTGAGCGGGATGGTGAAGAGGACGCCGAGAATCCCGCCGCAGAGGGCGATCCCCATCGTGGGCAGGAACGGAAACCCGGCCCAGTGGCGGAGGAGGATGAGGGCGGGCAGGGTGAAGATCACGCCGGCCGCCAGCGACTCGCCCGCCGAAGCGGCTGTCTGAACGATATTGTTCTCGAGGATATTGTGCTCGCGGAACATCCTGAGGATCGCCATGGAGATCACGGCGGCCGGGATCGACGCGGACACGGTGAGGCCCACCTTGAGGCCCAGATAGGCGTTCGCCCCCGAGAGGACGGCGGAGAGAAGGATGCCGAGGACGATCGCCTTGCCGGTGATCTCGGGCAGGGACTGCGACGCGGGAATATACGGCTTGTGCGCGCGCGATTCCGAGGCGCCGGCTGCTGTGTCCGACATGGGCATCCCTCCAGATTGTCCCGGGACCGACACGGGAGACGATCGAATCCTCATGGGGCGGGGTCGACCGATGGGACGCTAGTTGCGGGTCCGGCAGGGGTCAACACGGGAGCCCTGCCGAAGTGGCACCAGGTCGGGAGGCCGGTGGTACCCGCCACCGCCTGATCGGCGGTCATCCCGCCGTTCCGGCGGATCGGGATCCCGAACCCGGCGCCTGACGGGGCATGGGGATTGCTCATGAAGCGGGGAGCCGCAACCCGATGGCGGCGGTTCGACGCGAAGACGCACCCAGGGACTCCAAGGCAGCGAATAGAAGATGATCCCGAACGACAGACTCACGCTCAAGGCCCGCGAGGCCCTGAACGATGCGATGATCGCGGCGCGCCGGTCGGACAACCCGGCCGTCGAGGACGTCCACCTTCTCGCGGCGCTGCTCGCGCAGGAGGGTGGCGTCATCGTGCCGGTCCTGCAGACGGTCGGCGTCGATCTCCCCGATCTGGAGGCGCGCCTGGAAGGGGCCGTGCGCCGCCTGCCGAGGCAGAGTGGAGCGGCGCCGGGCTTCAGCCGCGAACTCGACCGCGTCCTCGACGCGGCGGATGCGCTCGCGGGGGAGATGGGCGACGGCTATGTGACGACCGAACACCTCCTCCTCGCCCTCGCCGGGGAACAGGCCTCCACGACGGGCCCGCTGCTCCGGAACGCGGGAGCGGGTCCGGAATCGACACGTCAGGCGGTGGAGGAAGTCCGGGGACCGCATCGCGTGACGGATCAGGATCCGGAAGGGAAGTATCGGGCCCTCGAGCGGTACGGCGTCGATCTCACGGCCGAGGCACGCGCCGGGAAGCTCGACCCGGTCATTGGCCGGGATGCCGAGATCCGCCGCGTCATGCAGGTCCTCTCGCGGCGAAGGAAGAACAATCCCGTCCTCATCGGCGAGCCCGGCGTGGGCAAGACCGCGATCGCGGAAGGGCTCGCGCAGCGCATCGTGGCGGGAGACATCCCGGAATCACTGCGGAACAAGCAACTCGTGCAGCTGGACATCGGGTCGATGCTCGCGGGCGCAAAATACCGGGGCGAGTTCGAGGAACGTCTGAAGGCCACGCTGAAGGAGATCACGGAATCCGGCGGCCGCTACGTCGTCTTCCTGGACGAACTCCACACGGTCGTGGGAGCGGGGGCGGCGGAGGGCGCCGTGGATGCGGGGAACATGCTCAAGCCCGCTCTGGCCCGGGGCCAGCTTCGCATGGTGGGCGCGACGACGCTCGACGAATACCGGATGCATATCGAGAAGGACCCGGCTCTGGAGCGGCGGTTCCAGCCGGTGCTCGTCGGCGAACCCGGGGTGGACGAGACCCTCGCCATCCTGCGCGGACTCAAGGAGCGCTACGAGGTGCACCACGGCGTGCGGATCACGGACCCGGCGCTCGTGAGTGCCGTGCGCCTGTCCGATCGCTACATCGGCGACCGGTTTCTGCCCGACAAGGCGATCGATCTCGTGGACGAGGCTGCGTCGCGGCTCCGCATCGAGATCGACTCCATGCCGGAAGAGATCGACGAACTGGATCGCAGGGTCACGCAACTGGAGATCGAGCGCGAGGCACTGCGCGAAGAGGACGACGCACGGAGCCGGGGGCGGCTCACGGAACTGGAGGGCGAGCTGGCCTCGGCGCGCGAGTCGCTCGCGGGATTGAACGCACGCTGGATCCGCGAGAAGGACACCATCCAGACGGTCCAGCGCTTCAAGCGCGAGATCGAGGAACTCGGCGTGGAGGCGCAGCAGGCGCAGCGGCGCGTGGACCACCAGCGCGCGGCCGAAATCCTGCACGGCGAGTTGCCGAAGCGGCGGACCGAACTCCTCGCCGCGGAAGCGAAACTGAGGGAGATCCAGGACGAGGGCTCCTTTCTGAACGAGGAAGTCGGACCCGGCGAGATCGCCGAGGTCGTGGCGAGCTGGACCGGGATTCCGGTGGCGAGGATGCTCGAAGACGAGAAGGACCGGCTCGCCACGCTGGAGGAGCACCTGCACCGGCGAGTGGTGAACCAGTCTCACGCCATCACGGCGGTGTCGGATGCCGTGCGCCGGAGTCGGGCGGGACTCCAGGATCCGAACCGTCCGATCGGGAGTTTCATGTTCCTCGGCCCCACCGGCGTCGGGAAGACGGAGACGGCGAGGGCGTTGGCGGAGTTCCTCTTCGACGAGGAGTCCGCCATGGTCCGGATCGACATGTCCGAGTACATGGAACGGCACGCGGTGGCACGTCTCATCGGAGCACCCCCGGGGTATGTCGGCTACGAGGAGGGCGGGCAGCTCACCGAGGCCGTGCGGCGGCGTCCCTACACCGTCGTGCTCTTCGACGAGATCGAGAAGGCGCACCCGGAGGTCTTCAACGTCCTCCTGCAGATCCTGGATGACGGGCGGTTGACGGATGGCCGCGGGCGCACGGTGAACTTTCGCAACGCCGTGCTCATCATGACGAGCAACATCGGCAGCTCCCGAATCCTCGCTCGTTCCGAGGCCGGCGAGTCGTGGGCGGGGACGGAGGCGGAGGTCGAGAATGCCCTGCGCAGCCGCTTCAAGCCGGAGTTCCTCAACCGCGTGGACGAGATCCTCGTCTTCCAGCCGCTGAGCCGGGAGCACCTCGAGTCGATCGTGGGGATACAGGTGGATCGGGTGGCCGGGATGCTGGCGGAACGGGATGTCCGGATCGAGGTGAGCGGACCCGCCAGGCGAAGAATCGCGGAAGTCGGGTACGACCCCGCGTTCGGGGCGCGCCCGCTCAAGCGCGCGATCCAGCGGCTCATCGCGAACCCGCTCGCCATGGCCTTTCTGGAAGGACGCTTTCGCGAAGGCGACGTGCTGCGCGTGGAAGTCGACGAAGACGGCGACGGGCTGCGCTTCGAGCCATCGGACACACCCGATTCAAGGGAGGGAGAGGAATGATGAGGGGGAGTCTTTGGGAGGGTGCAGGGGTCCGCGCCGGGGTCATGGTTGTGGCCGTGGCGGGGTTCGCGCTGATCGGCTGTGCGTCGCGCGGAAGTGCCGGGCCAGGGTACGGCGCGGACCTGTATGGAGCCGAGTCCGCCGAGGCGGCCATCGGACGGTTTCTCGATGCCGCGCGGCTCGGCGACTACCCTGCGATGGCGCGGCTGTTCGGTACGGACGAGGGCCCGGCGGAACGTCGCTGGGGGCGGGCCGAGACGGAACAGAGAATGTTCGTGCTTGCGAGCCTGCTCGCGCCGCGCGCCTGGAAGCTCCGCGCGAATCCCATCGCCGGGGCCGGCGGCGCCTCGCGCTGGATGGTGGATCTGACGGGGACGCGCAGCGGAGATGTGAGCGTCCCGTTCATCATCGTTTCGGACGGGAACCGCTGGTTTGTGGAGCGCATCGCGACGGAGGGACTCGGGACGCCGTGATCCCGGCCGGCCGTTCGTGGTACCGGCTGAGTCGCCGCGGATCCGCGCCGACGAGGAAGGCCGCGCGTAACGCCCAGTGCTTGAGGACCGTGCGGAGGAAACCGGCTTCCCAGCGCCGGCTCGAGGTGCACGCTACGAGGGGGAGAAGGCGAAAGCGGGTGACCCGCCGTACGGCCCGGACGAAGGTCACGTCTTCGAAAAGCGGAAGGTCCCTGAAGCCGTCGCATGCGTGGTAGGCGTCGCGCGTGACGAACAGGGCCTGATCTCCAGTGGCGGTGCGGAGTCGGCGCGTACGCCAGTTCACGCCCCATTCGAGCAGGCGATAGCGCCATCGTGGCGCGCTCGGCTGGAGGGCGAAGCGGAAACAGCCCGCCTCCGAGCCCGCATGGACGGCCGCGCGGATGGCCGCCGCGCCGCCGTCCGGAAGCCACGTATCGGCGTGAACGAAGACGAAGATCTCTCCGGTGGCGGCGCGGGCCCCGGCGGCGAGCTGGGCGCCGCGATTCCGGCGTGTCGACAGGACGCGGCCGTGGGGGGCCGCGATCTCCGTCGTGCGGTCCCGGCTGCCTCCGTCGACCACAATGACTTCCACCTCCGGGCCGAGAGCGGCTCTTGCGCGCCGGAGCGTCTCATCGAGCCGTGCCTCCTCATTGAGGGTCGGCACGATGACGGAAAACTCCGGCCCCGGACGCTCCGACCGTCGCGGCGACCCGGCGACGGGTTCCGGCTCCCGTGTCACCCGCGCTCGGGATCCTCCCGCATCTCCAGGAGAACTCCCTTCAGCGAGCGCGGATGCAGAAATGCGATGCGGGCGCCGCCGGCGCCGCGGCGGATCCGGGGCGGTATGGCTTCCGCGCCGGCCGCTTCGGCTTCGGCTAGGGCCGTCTCGAGATCGTCGACGCAGACGCAGACGTGGTGGATGCCGGGCCCGCGCCGGTCGAGGAAGCGGGCGATGGGAGACTCCGGGGTCAGGGGAGCGAGCAACTCGATCCGCCCGGAACCTTCGCCGAAGAAGGCGGCTCGAATGCCCTCCGAGGGAACGGTTTCCTCCCCGGACGGCGGCTGGCCCAGGATAGCGGACCACAGCCGGACGGCTTCCGGCAGCGAGTTGACCGCGATTCCCACGTGGTCGATTATGGGCGCGCCCGGAATACGGTTGCCTTGGTTCACTGCGGCCGGAAACCCTGTGTCGTTGCCCACGCGCGGGAACGTATTCCGGACCCGGCACCGGAGCCAGTGAGAAGAAGCGGTTCTTCCCGGTCGGTGAGCCGGGCGGCACAGGAACAGGAGATTCGAATGGCTGATGCTGCGAACGGAGGGCCCATCGAGATCACGGATGCGAATTTCGCGGATGCGATCGAGGGCGCGGACGGTCTGGCGATGGTGGATTTCTGGGCGGAATGGTGCGGCCCGTGCCGGCTCGTCGGGCCGATTGTCGATGAACTTGCGCAGGAGTATTCGGGGCGCGTCACCATCGGGAAACTCGACGTGGATGCGAACCCGCAAACCGCATTCCGCTTCAACGTGCGGTCGATCCCGAGCATCCTCTTCTTCAGGGATGGCGAGGTCGTGGACACCCTCGTGGGGGCGCACCCGAGGGATTCTCTCGAGAAGAAGATCCTCGAGCACGCCTGAGGGGCGGCGGCGCCACTGGCCACCCCCACCCCGCGCCCCCCGCCCCCCCGGGCCCGGGGGGGCGCGGGCGCATCGGGCCGCGAACGGGAAACGGGGACGCGTGTCGTGACGGGAACGCTCTACGTGGTCGGCACTCCGATCGGCAATCTGGACGACATGCCGCGGCGTGCGGTCGGGGTTCTCCGTTCGGTCGACGTGTGTTACGCGGAAGACACCCGGCGCACGGGCAGGTTGCTCGGGCGGCTGAAGGCGAACGTCCCGTTGCGGTCGCTGCACAGGCACAACGAGCGCGCGCGAGTGGAGGAGTTGCTCGCGGCCCTCGCCGCGGGACGCTCCGCGGCCGTGGTGTCCGACGCGGGAACGCCGACCGTGTCCGACCCCGGTTGCCGGGCCGTTGCCGCCGCCCGCGAGGCGGGGCATGAAGTGCTCGCCGTACCCGGTCCCTCCGCCGTACTGGCGGCGCTCTCGGTGTCCGGGTTTCCGGCGGACCGGTTTCACTTTCTCGGATTCGCGCCCCGGCGGGGCGGCGAACGTTCCGCCTGGATCGACGGCCTGCGCTCATGCGTGGACACCGCGGTCGTCTTCGAGGCGCCGGGGCGCCTGGTCGCGCTCCTCGACGAGTTGGCGGAAGCGGGCCTGGGCGGGCGAGCGGCCGTCGTCTGCCGGGAACTGACGAAGCTGCACGAGGAAACCACGGCCGGATCCGTGAGCGAGTTGGCGTCCGCGTTCGCGGGGCGCGAGGTCAGGGGCGAGGTGACGATCGTCTTCGGGCAGGGCAGGGCGGGCAACGATGCGCCCGATCTGGCGGTCCTGATGGAGGAGGCGCGACATTGGTCGCGCGATGGCCTGCGGCGGCGCGAGATTGCCGACCGTCTGGCTGCGGAGTTCGGTCTGAGCCGGAACGAGGCCTATCGCGTGAGCTTGCAGGTTCAAGAGGCGCCCTCGGAATGAGTGACGGATTCGGCTTCGAACGGCTGGCTGCCGCCTGCGCGGCGGCCCGAGCGCGTGCCGCAGGGACGGCGGCGGCTTCAGCCGTTACGCTGAGTGGAGCGCTGATCCTCGTCCTTTCCGTGCTCCCGGTTTCCGCTCGGGAAGGCCGCGGTTCGCTCGTTCCGCTCGCGCTCGCCCTCGCGCTGTGGACGGGCCTGGCCGGGCTCGCGTGGATTGCCCGCCGGGTCTGGCACGCGTTGCATCCGCAGGCGGTGGCGGAGGAGGCGGACGTTGCGGCGGGACTGGGAGCCGGCGATGTCCGCTCCGCGATCGAGCTGGAAGGGGCGGAGGCGGCCGCGGGCGCCGGATTGGCCGCTCTCCACCGCACGCGTGTATCCGAGGCGCTGGGGAACGCCGCATCGCGCGGGCTCCTGCCGGTCACCGGCCCGGGATGGAAGCGGCGGATTCGCCGTTCCGGCGTCGCCGTGGCGCTCATGCTCCTGGCGATCTCCGTCGCCGCGCTGCTGCGGCCGCAGCCTACGTTCTCCGCCGCCGCGGCGCTGGGAGCGCCCTGGCGCACCGCCTTTCCGGCGCCGCTCCCGCCCCTCGGCGTGACCGGCGAGACCGGCGTGCCGCGCGGCGATGCGGCGGTGGTGTCCATCTCGGCCGGGGGCCGCGACCGGATCGACCTTGTGTGGCGCGCGGCGGGCCGGGCGCCCGAACGGATCGCCCTCGATGTATCGGCGGCCGGTTCGGCGCAGGGCCGTACCGCCCCGATCATTTCTCCCACGGCGGTGTGGGTCGAAGACGGGGAGGGCTTTTCGAGCGACACCCTCCGCGTCCGTCCCCTCGAGCCGCTTCTGGTCCAGGATCTGCAGCTCACCGTCGAGTTCCCGGCTTATCTCGGGCGCGGATCGGAGCGCTACCGTGGCCGGATTCCACCGCTCGTGGCGCCGGAAGGCACGAGGTTGCGGTTGAGCGGGGAGACGAACCTCCCGCTCGATGACGGGGCCCTCGCGTGGGAGCCTGGCGACGGTGAACCCGGCGAGGCGGAAGCCCGAATTCCGCTCGAAATCGCGGGCTCGCAGTTCGCCGCTTCGTGGGTTCCCGAGCGGACGGGTGCCTGGGCGTGGGAACTGCGGGCCGAATCGTCGCTCGGCGCGCCCATCGCCCCCGACCCGATCCGGGTGCTCGTAGTTCCCGATCTTCAGCCGCGCATCCACCTCCTCTATCCCGCACCGGATACGACCCTGGGTTTCCAGCGTGTGATGCCGGTCATTGTGGACATGGAGGACGACATCGGACTCCGGCGCGCCTTCGTTCGCAGCTGGCGCTCGGGGCTGGGCAGCGAGAGCGCGGAGCGGCGGGAAGCGCTTTCACCCGACCCGGACGGGGCGGCGCGGGCCGTCTTCCGGCACCTGCTCGACCGCAGCGCGGAGTCCTTCCTCCCGGGGGACACGCTGTTCTACCGTTTCGAGGCCTTCGACGGACATCCCGCGAGGGGTCCCGCGCTTTCCGACATTTTCCTGCTTCGCGTCCCGACGTTCACGGAGATTCGGGATCGGCGCGCGGATCAGACCGAGGCCTTGTCCGAAGCCGCGCAGGCCCTGGAAGAGAATCTGGAGGCATTGGCCGAGGCGGCGGCCGACGCAGCGCGGCAGACGGATGCCGAGGGGGACGACAGCGAGGAGGTCCGGTTCGAGGCAACGGAAGAGGCGCGGAGCGTGCTCGATGAGGCGCAGCGGTCGGAGGCGGAGCTCGATGGCGTCGAGGAGCAGCTCCAGGCGCTTCGGGAGGAACTCGAAGCCTCGCCGCTCTCCGACCCCGCCCTGCAGGAGCAGCTGCAGCGCCTGGCCGAACGCTACGCGGAACTCGCCGAGAGCGGACTCGAGGAGCAGATCGAGGCGCTCGCGGAAGCATTGCGAGAGCTGGACCCCGAAGCGGTTCGGGAAGCGCTCGAACAGCTCGCCGGCGATTACGAGGATCTGCGTGAGCAGGTCGACCAGACGCTCGGCATGCTCGAGCAGGCTGCGCTCGAACAGGCGATGAAGTCGGCACAGGCCAACGCGGACGAGCTGGCGCGGGAGCAGAGGGAGGTCGCCGGGGAGACGGATTCCGAGGCGTTCCAGGAAGGTCAGGAGTCGCTCGTCGAAGAGGCCGAAGCGCTGGCGGAGCGCCTGGCGGAGTTGGAGGCGGAGCTCGCGGCGGCGGACCGGGAGGCGGCGGCGGATTCGGCCCGGGCCGCGGGAGAGCGCACGCAGGAGGCCCTTGGAAAGATGGCCGACGCGCAGAGCGGAGCCCAGCAATCTCCGTCCGAGGCGCCGGGCGAGGTGGGCGAAACGGAGCGGCAGGCGGCGGAGGAGGCTGCGGAGGCGCTCGAACAGGCGGCGGGCGCCCTCGGCTCGGCGCAGCGGGAGATGAGCGGGGAGCAGGGAGAGGCTGCCGTCGAGTCGCTGGCTCGCGCGCGCGGCGAGGCGCTCGCGCTGGCGGAAGAGGAGGGCCGTCTTTCGGAGGCGACGCGCGGCGAGAATACGGCGGATCCGGCATCCTGGCGTGCGCAGCAGGCCGCCGTGCGTCAGGGGCTGGAGAATCTCGTCGAAAGACTCTCGGAGGCCGGGAACGAGGCCGCCATGCTCGACCAGCGTACCGGGGCGGCGGCGGGCGAGGCGGCGGAACGGATGGATCAGCTGCTGGACCGGCTCGCGGGAGATGGCGCGCGGCGCCTCCCGTCCCGAGCGGAGGTCGAGGGCATCCAGGAGTCGCTGAACTCGCTGGCCCGACATCTGTTGGCGAGCGAGGAGGCGGCGCGGGCGGCGGGGCAGGAATCCGCCGGCCAGGACGCGGCGGATCAGATGAACCAGCTCGCGCAGCAGCAGCAGGCGGTGACGCAGGAGACGAGTTCGCTCCTCATGCCGGGGCCGCGGCCGTCCGGGGAGGAGCGGCGGCGCGAGGAGGTCGCACGGCGGCAGGAGGAGGTCGCCGAAGAGCTCGGAGAGCTGGAAGATCCGGAGGGCGATCTCCTGGGTCGTCCCGAGGAGCTGGCGGAGGAGGCGGCGGAACTCGCACAGCAGCTCGAGCTGGAGGGACCCACGCAGGAGACGCTTGAACGACAGCGGCAGCTCTTCCGGCGCATGCTCGACGCGGGGCGCTCGCTGGAAGATGAAGATCTCGATCCCAACGAACGTGAGTCGCGCGAAGCCACGGCCCCGCCGGAGATTCCACCGCCGATCGATCCGGAGTTGCTGCGGGGACGCCGTTACCCGGCACCCTCGGAGGCGCTGCTCCGGGAACTGCCCCTCTTCTATCGATCGCTGATCTTCGAGTACTTCGACCGGCTGAACCGCGTGCCTCCAGCAGGCGCCGAGGCCCGGCGGGAGCCCTGACGTGGACCGTCCCCGGTTCCGGTTCCCCGCGGGCGGGATCCGCGGCGCCCTGAGGATGGTCGCCCTCCTGGCGGGGGTTTGCGGCGCCCAGCTGCCGACGGGCTCCGAGGTGGCCGGCCAGGCATCGGCGGCCTCGGAGCAGCGCACGGTGGCGCGTGCGGAGCGCCTTCGCGCGAGCGGCCGGACCGCGGAAGCCGCATCCGCCCTGCGTGAGCACCTGGCGCGGGCGCCCGCGTCGCCCGGCGCCCTTGCGTTGCTCGGCGAACTGGCCCTGGAGTCGGGTGAATCCGCCGCGCTCGTGCCGTACGCCGAAGCGGCGGTTGTCGCGGCACCGGACGAGGAGGTCGTCCGGCTGTGGTGGGTGCGGGGGTTGGCCGGTGCGGGGATGCTCGATTCGGCACTCGCCGTGAGCGACCGCTGGCTGCAGGAAGCCCCACAACTTTCCGCGGCGCGGCTCGCCCGCGCGGACGTCCAGCTCGCGGCGGGGGACTCCACGGGGGCGATCCGGACCCTCGACGACGCGGCGGACCCCGGCGGGGAACTCCTCGTGCGCTTCGCCGACCTCCTCGTCGCTGTCGGTGACGGCGATCGTCTGGCTGAGGTCTGGGTCGGGCTTCTCGCCCTCACGCCGCCGGCGACGGACGAGGTGGAAACGGGCCTCCGGGTAGCTGAGGCCGATGGGTCCGGCGCCCATGCGGCCTCCTTCGAGCGGCTGCGCACGCGTCTGGCCGACCGGCGGGACCGGGCGTCCCGGGCGGGAGCCATCGTTGCGCTACGCTTGGGGCGTGCGGCGGCCGCCCGGGCGCTGGCGGAGGCGGCGCCAACGCCGGACGATCCCGAAGCTGCCGCGTTCCTGCGGGAGTACGTGCGCGAAGCGGAGGCGGCGGAGCTTCCCGGGGAGGTCGCCTGGTCCGCGCGGCGGCTCGTCGACCTGAGTGCGCGACCGGTAGACCGCCTGCGCTGGCTCGCGCTCTCCGGCGACCAGGCGCTGGCGGCGGGGGATACCGCCTCGGCGCGGCGGGTGCTCGAGGAACTGATGCGGGAGAGCACCCCGGGCGACGGTCCTCACCAACTCGCGTCGCGCCGCCTGTTCGGACTTCTCGCGGCCAACCCCGCTTCGCTCGAGGATGCGGCCTCGGTGCTCGACCACTATGTGAGGCAGTATCCCGACTCTACGGCGGTCGAAGCCGGGATGCGGGGAGACCTCGCGCTCGGCCACGCCCGGGCGGGCGATCTCGACACGGCCGAGGCGTTGGTCACCGACGCGCGGGAACGGATTCGCGTTGCCTCGTCGGGGCGGCTCGACGCCGCGGCGGCGCGGCTGGCGCTGTACGCGGGCCGGCCCGATTCCGCGCGTGAGCGGGCGAGCCGGAGCGTCCGGGAGGCGGAGATCGGGGCGGCGGAACGGACGCGCCGCCTGCGGCTGCTGACGCTGGTACAGGCCGCGGACACGGCGGAGATCCGCATCGTGGGCGCCGCCGCTCTCGGCCTCCTCGCCTCTCCGGAGGCGTTCGATCCCGGGCCGGCGCTGCGCGACCTGGCCGGCCGGCCGGCGTCGAGCGGCCGTTCCGTCGTGCTGGGCTTCCTCGCGGACGCGGCCGCCGCTGCCGGGCAAGCCCGCATCGCCGGCGCCCTGTGGCGCCAGATCGTTCTTCGGCACCCGGGAAGCCCCGAGGCCCCGGCAGCGCTTCTGGATCTCGCACGCGCGTCCGCTCCGGCCGACGCCGTTTCCTGGCTGGAACAACTGATCGTGGGGTATCCCCGGAGCGCCCTGGCGCCGGTCGCGCGCCGCATGCTCGCCGAACTTGATGGAGGAGGCCGATGAAGGCCGAGACGAAACGATGCCGCGTTCGGCGCCGCCTCGCCCACCGCCTCCTGCTGGCGGGCCTCGCCTCGCTGGCGGGCGCCTCGGGGCTCGGAGCCCAGCTTCTCGTGCCCATGGACCGCGAACAGGAGAACCACCTCAAGGCCTACGGGTATGTGTTCGGCATCCTCTCGGAGAGCCAGTCGGCAGAATGGCTCCTGAATTACCGCGCCGGGTCCTTTCTCGTGTCGGACGCACCGTCCAACCGTCGGCGAGCCGCGCTCATGGGTGTGACCGTGGAGACGCTCGACGGTTCCGACGTGGCGAGGATCCGCCGCGAGATCGAGACGCGGAACATGGAAACCGTACCCCTGGAAAAGGCGCCCACGATTGCGGTCTACACGCCGCCCAACAGTTCCCCGTGGGACGATGCCGTGACGATGGCGCTCGAGTACGCCGAAATCCCCTACGAGCGGGTATGGGATCGGGAGGTGCTTTCCGAGGAACTCGAGAACTTCGACTGGCTGCACCTCCATCACGAGGATTTCACGGGACAGTATTCGAAGTTCTATCTGACGTACGCTTCCGCGGCCTGGCTGCAGGAGGAAGTCGCCCGCAACGAGGCGATCGCCCGCGAACTCGGGTATCCGCACGTCCCGGCCCTGAAGAAGGCCGTGGCGGCCCGGCTCCGGAGCTACGTCGAGGGCGGCGGCTTCCTGTTCGCGATGTGCACGGCGACGGAAACGCTGGAACTCGCCCTCGCCGCGGCGGGGACCGACATCGCGGCCTCCTTCGCGGATGGATCGCCCCCCGATGCCGCGGCGAGCGAGAAGCTCCACTGGCCGGACGCGCTCGCCTTCCGCGATGCCGTGCTCGTGACGGACCCCACGCTCAGCGCCTTCAGCGATATCGACGGGCACCAGGTGAACACCCCGTGGAGGGTCGATCTCGGCAGCTTCTCGCTGTTCGAGTTCAGCGCCAAGTTCGATCCCGTTCCCGCCATGCTGACCCAGAACCACCGGCGCGTGCTGCCCGACTTCTACGGCCTCACGACGACGTTTCGGAGGGAACGCCTTCAGCCCGGGGTCACCGTGCTCGCGGAGGAGGATGCGCGCGGACGCGTGAAGTACCTCCACGGGAGCTTCGGCGAAGGCACCTTCACGTATCTCGGGGGACACGATCCGGAAGACCCGCGCCACCTGATCGGCGACGCCCCGACGGACCTGGATCTCCATCGGCACTCCGCCGGCTATCGGCTGATCCTCAACAATGTCCTCTTCCCGGCCGCGAAGAAGAAGAAGCTGATCACATGAAGGCTCCGCCCCGGGCGGCTGGCCGGTCCGTTGGCCGCGACACGAGACCCGTCAGGCGCGGGACTTCGGCCGGCAGGTAGATTTCGGTGTCCCGTACCGAATCCGCGGGCTTCGCCGCGCGGAGACGCGAACGCGAGCGCTCCCAGCGCCGGACGTTGGCGGCGGGGCTCCTCGCCTCGGTGTTCCTCCATGTCCTGCTCCTGATCCTGGCGGGCGGGGTCCGGGTCGAGTCGCTGCCCTTCACGCTCCCGTCCATCGAAACCGTGCCGGCGCCCGACGCGCTCGTCGTCGTCGAGATCGCGCCCACGCTTCCGGAGGACCTCCCCGAGGACCCTCGACCGGAGCCGTTGCCCCCCGAGGAAGATCTGCCCGAGGTGGAGCCCGAGCCGGAGGAGGAGGAAGAAGAAGCGGAAGAAGCGGAAGAAGAGGCGGCGGAGGAGGCAGGGCCGCTCCCTGGAGCGCCGGGGCTGATCGTCGCCGGCCAGCCGGCCCCGCCGGAGGGGCCCCGGGGCCGAACCAACGCCTCGCGACTCCGACTCCGCTTCAGCGATCCGCGGTTGTGGTTCGACCCGCAGTCCCCCCGGCTCATCGGCGAGCGGCTCGTCCAGTTCGCGCGGGCGGACAGCGCGGTGCGGGCGATCCTCCGCGATTGGCTCGACAGCCTCCAACTCGAGGAAGATGTGCGGCGTCGCGCGCGCGACTGGACCTTCGAACGCGACGGGAAACGGTGGGGGTTCTCCGAGCAGGGGATCCATCTTGGCGACGTCACGATCCCCATTCCCATCGGGTTCGCTCCCACGGGGCCCCAGAGGCGTGCATACGAACAGGCGATCCGCGACCTTACGGCCATCCAGATCCAGAACCTTCGGGACGACGTGGAAGCCGCGGCTGCCCAAGCGCGTGCCCGCATGCGCGAACGCTCCGAAGAGGAGGTCCGCCGCCGGCGCGGTGATACGCTGCGGGTCCGCGGCCCCCCCTAGCGTAGTGTCGCCGCGCCGCGCGGTTCCGAACGTGCGGCGCCTCCGTTAGACTGAGCCGCGGCATGGACGCCGGGGGCTCTCCCCGTCGCGCCGATGGTTCTCCCGACACTGCAAACCCGTCAGTCAGGAGCCGCCCCTTGGGTGACTCTCAACCATCCACCGAGCTTTCCGCCCGTTACGATCCCGCGGGGCTCGAACAGCCGATGTACGAGCACTGGGTCGACGCGGGCCTGTTTCACGTGCCGGCCGCGGACGTCGAGCGGCCCTATGTGATCGTGATCCCCCCGCCGAACGTCACCGCCGCGCTGCACATGGGTCACGGACTCAACAACACCCTGCAGGACGTCCTCATCCGTCGGCGGCGGATGCAGGGGTACGACGCCCTGTGGGTGCCGGGCACGGATCACGCCGGGATCGCGACGCAGAACGTCGTCGAGCGGCAGTTGCGCGGCGATGGGCTCACCCGCTTCGATCTCGGTCGGGACGAGTTCGTCGAGCGGGTCTGGGAGTGGGTCGACGAGTACGGAGGGCGGATCATCGACCAGTTGCGCACGATCGGGTGTTCCTGCGACTGGGAGCGGACGCGGTTCACGCTCGACGAGGGACTCTCCAACGCGGTGCGCGACGTCTTCGTCCGCCTGTACGAGAAGGATCTCATCTATCGCGGCCGCTACATCATCAACTGGTGTCCCCGCTGCCGCACCGCGCTCTCGAACGAGGAGGCGGAGCACCGCGACCTGGATGGGAAGCTCTACCGCCTGAAGTACCCCCTGGCGGCGGGCGGCCACGTAGAGGTGGCGACAACGCGGCCGGAGACGATGCTGGGCGATACGGGGCTCGCGGTGTCTCCGGACGATGCGCGCTACAGCGACCTCGTCGGCGGAGAGGCCGAACTGCCGCTGGTCGGGCGGCGTCTCCCGATCGTGGCGGACGAACACGTGGATCCGGAATTCGGATCGGGCGTGGTGAAGGTCACGCCCGCGCACGATCCGAACGATTTCGAGATCGGGCGGCGCCATGGGCTCGAGGCGCTGAACGTGATGACGGACGGCGGGGCGATGAACGACGCCGTCCCGGAGGCCTATCGTGGGCTCGACCGCTTCGAGGCGCGGGACCGCGTCGTGGCGGACCTCGAGGCGGGCGGCTGGCTCGTGGGCGTGGAGGATCACGCCCACGCCGTCGGGCGCTGCTATCGCTGCGACACCGTCGTCGAGCCGCGCCTGAGCCTCCAGTGGTTCGTCCGCATGAAGCCCCTCGCGGAGCCGGGGCTGGCGGCCTACGACAACGGGGAACTTCGCTTCCACCCTCCGCGGTTCGGCCGCGTGTACCGCAACTGGATGGAGAACATCCGCGACTGGTGCATCAGCCGGCAGCTGTGGTGGGGACACCGGATCCCCGTTTGGTATTGCGACGCCTCCGACTGCGGCGAGCTCGTCGTCTCCACCGAGGATCCGGACGACTGCCCCGCCTGCGGAGGTGAACTGCGCCAGGACGAGGATGTGCTGGATACCTGGTTCAGCTCGTGGCTGTGGCCCTTCTCGACGCTGGGCTGGCCGGAGCAGACCGGGGACCTCCGGTCGTTCTATCCCACGGCGACGCTCGTCACGGCGCCCGAGATTCTCTTCTTCTGGGTGGCCCGCATGATCATGGCGGGGTTCGAGTTCATGGGAGAGTTGCCGTTCACCGATGTTCTGTTGAACGGGACGGTCCGGGATCACCTCGGTCGGCGCATGTCCAAGTCACTCGGGAACGGGATAGACCCCTTGGAAGTGGTTGAACTGTATGGTGCTGACGCCATGCGCTTCACGCTCGTTCGAGGGTCGCCGCTCGGAACGGACATCCAGCTCGACTACGAGAATCTGGAAGCTGCGTTCCGGCCGGGACGCAACTTCGCGAACAAGATGTGGAACGCGGCGCGGTTCGCGCTGCCGCACGCGCGCTGGGACGGCGCGGAGGAGGCGCGGGCACCCACGGCGCTCGCGGACCGGTGGATCCGGAGCCGTCTCGCGCGGGTAGCGCACGAGATGGACGCGGCCTACGAGGGCTATCGTCTCCACGAGGCGGCGGAGGCCGGCCACTCGTTCGTGTGGGGAGATTTCTGCGACTGGTACCTGGAGTTGGCGAAGCACCGGTTGACGGGGGACCGTGAATCGGCCCGCGACGTGGGACACACGCTGACGCTTGTGATGCGCGGCTGGCTGTCGCTGCTCCACCCGATCGTGCCCTTCGTCACGGAAGCGATCGCGGCGAGGTTGCCGGATGCGGACGCCGCGGGTTCGCTCGTCGAGGGACCGTGGCCGGACTGCCCCGACGACTGGATCGATACGGAGGCGGATGCGGGGATCGAGGCGCTTCAGGAGTTTGTGGGGGCGGTTCGGGCGCTGCGCGCCGAATACGGCGTGGAGCCGGGAACCCGGGTGCGGGTCCGGGTGACGGGTGCTTCGTCGGCGCTGCAGTCGGCTCTGGCCGAGGAGGAGGGCAGCATCGGGCGCCTGGCGGGGTTGTCCGACGTGGAGCGGATCGCGGACGCGAGCACGGCTTCCGCGGACGGAGCCGGGGCGCATGCAGTGCTCCGCTCCGGGGGGGAACTCTTCCTCCCGCTGGAGGGTGTCATCGACCTGGAAACGGAACGCGGGCGCATCCGCGCGGAGCTGGAACGAACGGCCAATCTGCTCGCGCGGAGCCACGGAAAGCTCGAAAATGCGGGCTTCCTCGGTAACGCGCCCGAAGAAGTCATCGCGCGGGAGCGTGAGAAAGTGACGTCGCTCGGCACACAGCGAAACCGCCTCGAGGAGAAACTCCGATCGCTGGGGGCGGGGGTCTGACGCGCGCCGGGCCCGGAAGCTCCGGGCAGGGGCCGGGAGCCCGCGAACGACGTGTCGCTCTCGTCGGCGACGGGAGGCTCCTTTCCGGGGTCGCCGCTCTCCTGATCATGCTCGGATGCGCAAGGGAGATGCCTCCGCCGGGCGCGCGGCCGGACGAGATCCCGCCATCCATCGTCCGCATCCGTCCCGCGCCGGATTCGATCGTCGTCGACTTCGACGGCGCGCTCGAAATCCGTTTCAGCGAACCCGTGCGGATCCCGAACGGCCTTGCCAGGGAGATGTTCGTCACTCCGATGGAGACGTATGAGGCGGAGATGGGATTCTCGGACCTGCGTCTCCGGCCGGAGGACGGGTGGCGGGACGGCGTCGCATACTGCTTCACGATTCCGACCGATGGGATCAACGACCTCTTGCGCAACGGAATGGAAGATCCGGTCGAGTTCTGCTTTTCCACGGGAGGGGACATCCCGGACACGCAGGTCGAAGGAGAAGTGATCGACGCACTCACGGGGCAACCGCTGGAGGAGGCGAGGGTCATCTTCTGGGCGGGTCCGGATTCCATCCCGTACGGCGCGATCTCGGACAGCATCGGAAGGTTCGCGACGCGCGGGTTGCCGGCGGGCGAGTACCAGGCCTTCGGGTTCGTCGACCGCAATCGCAACATGATTCCCGATCGCGTCCTGGAGTCGTACGACAGTACGTCCGTGGCGGTCTCGCCGGAGACCCCGGCGGAGTTGCGGTTCGTCGTCGTGGCGCCGGATACGACGCCGCCCCTGCTCGCTCGCGCGCTCGTCGTGGGAAACGAGACCGTGCAGCTCGAATTCGATGACTATCTCCTCAATCCTCAACCGGAGGAACCCGGCATCGCGATTCGGGACTCCGCGACGAACGAAGCGCTGGAGATCGTGGCCAGCCTCATCGGTTCGGCCGACGCGGTGACGTTCCCGCTCGACTCCGCGGCGCTGGCGGACTCCATCGCGGCGGCGGATTCCGTCGCCGAGGCGGATTCCGCGGCCGTAGGCGACTCGACGGCGGTTGGCGACTCCGCGGCGGTGGAAGCTCCGAGCCCGGACTCGGTCGGCGCCGCGGCCTCCGACTCCGTCACGGAAGAGGATCCGGTGCTTCCGTCGAGGTTCATCACCGTGCGGCTCGCGGCGGCGCTCGACACCGGTACATACCACGTTTCGGTTACGGGCGTTGTGAACGTGCGCCGTCTCGCGGGAGGCGGCGATACGTCCTTCGTGGCTGAGCCGGAGCCCCCGTCCGGCGATTCCGCGGCGGCCGCCGACTCGGTCGCCCTGGCGGATTCGGCGGCGGTGGCGGATTCGGCCGCGGTGGCGGACTCGACCGCTGCCGAAGGCGATTCGGTCGCGGTGGAACAGGATTCGGTGCCACCGGTGCCCGACACTCTCGACATCCCGGGAGTCCCGCCGGACACCGTCGGGGCACCGCCGGACACCGTCGGAGCACCGCCGGACACGGTTCGAAGACGCGCCCCGGGCGGCGCGCGAAGGGCCTGGGCGCCCGGCGTCAGGGGGAAGAGGCGCCGCGCATGACGGACCCCCGCCGACAGCTCCCTTCCATGGACGCGCTCCTCAAGGAGCGTGAAGCCGTCGCCCTGATCGACCGCTACGGCCGCGAAACGGTGAAGGACTCGCTCCGCCGGGCCCTGGACCGCACGCGCGCGGAAGCCGGTCCGGAGCCGTCCGGCGCGGTCGATCTCCTTCGTGCCGCCGAACGCGATCTGGAGGCGCGATCCCGGCCCTCGCTGCGGCGGGCGCTGAACGGGACGGGCGTCGTGCTCCACACCAACCTCGGCCGGGCGCCGCTCGCCGACGCGGCGGGTCGCGCGCAGGCGGAGGCCGCCGGCTACGGGAACGTGGAACTCTCCCTCTCGACGGGCCGGCGCGGCTCGCGATACGACCACTGCAGCGATGTCGTCTGCGAACTGACGGGTGCGGCCGCGGCGATCATCGCAAACAACAACGCCGCGGCCGTGGCGCTCGTCGTAAACGAACTGGCACGGGGCCGCGAGGTACTCGTGTCCCGCGGGGAACTGGTCGAAATCGGAGGCTCGTTCAGGATCCCCGATGTCGTGGGGCGGAGCGGTGGCCGGCTGAGGGAAGTCGGCACGACGAACCGCACGAGAATCTCCGACTATGCGGCGGCCATCGACGAATCGACCGGCCTCATTCTGCGAGTCCACCCATCGAACTACCGGGTCGAAGGCTTCTCGGCACGCCCCTCTCTCGCGGCATTGGTGTCTCTCGCGCGGGAGCGCGGGGTCCCGCTCGCACACGACCTCGGCTCGGGGTTGCTGGACGCCGATCTCCTGCCCGGGTTCCCGGAGGGACCCACGGCGCGGGGATCGTTGGCCGCGGGCGTCGACCTCGCGACGTGGAGCGGCGACAAGCTCCTCGGCGGGCCACAGGCCGGTGTCATCGCCGGCGATGCGGCGTTGATCGGGCGATTGCGCCGAAATCCCCTGCTGCGGGCGTTTCGGGTGGACAAGACGACGCTCGCCGCCCTGGAAGCCACGCTGATGCTCTACCGCGACCCGGATCTCGCCGTCCGGCGCGTACCGGCGCTGCGGATGCTGCGCGAGCCGGCGGAGGCGGTCGAAGCCCGCGCGGCCGCCGCACGCCTCGAGCCTCCACCGCGAAGCCGGGCACGCGTGGACGTGATCCGGACCGAGGCCATGGTCGGAGGGGGCGCCTTTCCGGGGTTCACGATTCCTTCGGCCGGCTGGGCCGTAACGGGGATCGATGTCGAGCGGCTCGCGGCGGAGTGTCGCACCGGCCTCGTCCCGCTCATCGGCCGCATCGAGCGTGCCGCCTTCATTGTCGACGTGCGGACGCTGCCGGGCGAGGAAACGGCCCGGGCGGCGGAGACTCTGGCCTCGGCGCTCGACCGGCTCGCCGATGTCTGACGTCGTGCGGATCGCGGTCCTCGCGTCGGGAGGCGGTTCCAACTTCCAGGCGCTCGTCGATCGCTTCCAGCGCGCGGACGTTCCCGACCGGGAGATCGTCGGCGTGATCGCCAGCCGCGAGGGAGCCGGCGTTCTCGAGCGGGCGCGCCGGGCCGGAGTGGCATCGACGGTCCCGCCGCCGGCATCGACGAGTGAGGAGACGGCGACGTTCCTGCGCCGCACGCTGGACGAGTGGCGAAGCGAGATCGTGGTCCTGGCCGGCTACATGAAACTGGTGCCCGAGACCGTCGTGCGGGCCTGGTGGGGACGGATCCTGAACATCCATCCGGCGTTGCTGCCCTCGTTCGGGGGCCGGGGGATGTACGGGGCCCGCGTGCACCGCGCGGTCATCGAGGCCGGCGTCCGGATCACCGGCGCGACCGTCCATTTCGTCGACGAGGCATACGACCGGGGTCCGATCCTGTGCCAGTGGCCCGTACCCGTGCTCGCGGGCGATACTCCGGAGTCCGTCGCCGCCCGCGTACTGACGGTGGAGCACCGGATCCTGCCGGCGGCCGTCGAAGCGCTGGCTTCGAGGGCGGTTCGCCTGGAAGCGGACCGGCGGGTCCATTGGGTCCGCGAGTGGTTCGAGACGGAGACGTTCACCAACCGGGAAGGATGAGTGGGGATGCCGATTGCGCTCGTGAGCGTTTCGGACAAGACGGGCATCGAGGAATTCTGCGCGGGGCTCATCGCGCGGGGCTGGGAGATCGCGTCCACGGGAGGGACGATGCGGGCGCTGCGCGCGGCGGGGATCGAGGTCCGCGGCGTGAGCGACCTCACCGGCCATCCGGAAATGCTCGACGGCCGGGTGAAGACGCTGCACCCGAGCGTGCACGGCGGGATCCTGGCCCGGCGTGAGGTGCCGGACGACCTGGATCAACTCGCCGCGCACGGAATGGTGCCGATCGACCTCGTGGCCGTGAACCTGTACCCCTTCCGCGAGACGGTGGCCGGCGGGGACGTCACGCTCGGGGAAGCGCTCGAGCAGATCGACATCGGCGGTCCGACGATGCTCCGGGCATCGGCGAAGAACCATCCATCCGTCTGGTCGGTCTGCGACCCGGCCGACTACGGGCGCGTGCTCGAGGCCATCGATACCGGGGACGCGCCGGAGACGGCGGAGCTGAGGCGGGCGCTGGCGGTCAAGGTGTTCGGGCACACTGCGGCCTACGACGCGGCGATCACCCGCTACCTGACCCGGCCGGTCGGCGCGGGAGGTTCGCCCGACCTTCCGGCGGGGGAGACCGTCGTCTCGCTCGTACGCGTGCAGTCGCTCCGCTACGGGGAGAACCCGGACCAGGAGGCCGCCTTCTTCCGCGACGGGTCCGGTCGGCCGCGCGGGATTCCCGCGCTCGCGCAACTGCACGGCCGGGAACTCTCGTTCAACAACATTCTCGACGTGGACGGGGCTCTTACGGCGATCGCGCCCTTCGTGTCCGGGGAGCGCGCCGCCTGCGCGATCCTCAAGCACTCGACGCCATGCGGCCTCGCCGTGGGCGCATCCCCGCTGGAGGCCTACGAGAAAGCGCTCGCGTGCGACCCCGTTTCGGCGTTCGGCTCGGTCATCGCCTTCACGGACACGCTCACGGAGGCCGTCGCGGAGGCCCTCTCGCGGAACTTCGTGGAATGCGTCGTGGCGCCGGGATACTCGGAGGATGCCCTCCGCCTCCTGCGGGCGAAGAAGAACATTCGGATTCTGAAGCCGGAGGCGGGCGCGGCGCTGGACGCGGGCGGCCATCTGCGGGAAGGCGTCGAAGTGCGCGGCGTCCGCGGCGGGGTCCTGATGCAGGCGGCCCCCCGGCCGGCGCGCGATGTGGACCGGGAGGCTCACGTCCCGACGGCGCGGGCCCCGAGCGACGCGGAGTGGGATGATCTCGCGTTCGCGTGGTCCGCGGTGCAGAGCGTGAAATCCAACGCGATCCTGCTTGCGCGCGACGGGGCGTCGATCGGTATCGGCGCGGGGCAGATGAGCCGCGTAGACTCGGTGGAGATCTCGATCCGCAAGGCCCGGGCACAGGGGTTGGACGTGGCGGGCGCCGTCCTCGGGTCGGACGCGTTCTTTCCCTTTCGCGACGGCATCGATGCGGCGGCCGCCGCCGGCGTGACGGCGATCGCGCAGCCGGGCGGTTCCAAGCGCGATGCGGAGGTCATCGACGCCGCGAACGAGCACGGCATGGCGATGGTTTTCACCGGAAGACGGCTCTTCCGGCACTAGCGGGCCGCGGTCGGCCGGTCCGTGGCAAGGCCGTCCGTCGGGGGAAGGGTTGCGAAACGTGCGGCGCCGGAGCGGTTATACTTGAGCAGGTAACGCCGCAGGCGAAGCGGCCGGCGACCGGCGAGGACCGGAGGCCGAACGGCAAGGGAGAGTCTCCATGGCGAACATTCATATTCCGCCTGGCTGGCGGATCAGGGAGAGCGAGGCGACGCCGGAGTCGGTGTACCTCGACCGCCGACAGTTCGTGGCCCGCATGGGCGGGGGCGCGATCCTTGCCGCCGCCTCGCTCGCATGCCGGCCGGGCGGGGCGGCGGAAGCCCAGCAGCGCGGCCCCCTCGACAACATCCCGGACACTCCGACCGCGGATCTCTATCCCGTGGCAGTGAACGACCCGCGCTTTACGCCCGGCGATCGCCACAAGGAGGTCTCGCCGGAGGAGATCGTGGCCACGTACAACAACTTCTACGAGTTCGGAACGGACAAGGACGGGGTGTGGCGCAACGTCGGTCCGTTCGAGGCCCGCCCGTGGGAACTGGAGGTCACGGGCCTCGTCGAGAACCCGGGCGTCTACGACCTCGTGGAACTGGAACGCGCGTTCCCGCTCGAGGAACGGATCTACCGGCACCGCTGCGTGGAGCGGTGGTCCGTCGTCGTGCCGTGGATCGGGTTCCCGCTCGCCCGCTTGCTGGAGCGGGTGCAGCCGCGAAACGATGCCCGCTACGTGGGCTTCGTGACCTTCAACCGGCCGGAGCAGGCCTTCGGCCAGAAGACGCAGACCTGGTACAAGTGGCCGTACTACGAAGGGCTGCGCATGGACGAGGCGATGAACGAACTCGCCTTCGTCGCGACGGGCATGTACGGCCATCCGCTCCAGAAACAGAACGGCGCGCCGGTCCGCATCCATCTGCCCTGGAAGTACGGGTACAAGAGCCCGAAGAGCATCGTCCGCATCGACATCACGGACGAGATGCCGACGACCTTCTGGAACGACCTGCAGCCGTCCGAGTACGGTTTCTACTCGAACGTGGATCCGGACGTGCCTCACCCCCGCTGGTCCCAGGCGCAGGAGGAAATCGTCGGTACGGGGCAACGGGTTCCGACGCTCCCGTTCAACGGGTACGGCGAGTGGGTGGCGGAACTCTACGGCGGCCGCGTGACGCCGGTCGGAGACGTGCCGCACGCCCGCTGAGGCTCCGGCGGGCGGGGGCTCCTTGACCCGCCCGCCGTCCCCGGCTAGAGTCTCGCTGGCCCTGCGGAGGCGGGGCCTGCCCTGAATTCGAGACTTTCCCCGAAACACATATAGATACGCCCTTGAGACGACGCGCGATCGCAGCGCTCGTGCTTTTCCTGGGGGTTCTGATCAGCCAGGGTTGCGGCGGCGAATATCCGCAATCCGCACTGCACCCCAGTTCAGACTCCGCCACGCTCCTCGACCAGCTCTTCGACCAGATCTTCTGGTGGGCGGTCGGCGTGTTCGTCGTCGTAGAAGGCATCCTCATCTACGTGTTCGTCCGTTTTCGGGAGCGGCCGGGCGACGGGCGGCCGAAGCAGGTCCACGGCCACCTTCTCCTCGAAGTGGGCTGGACGCTGCTCCCGGCGCTCATCCTCGTGGCCATCGCGATTCCGACCATGCGGGCCATCTTCATCATCGACCGGTCCACGCCCGATCCGGAAGCACTCGTCATCGAGGTCATCGGCAAGCAGTGGTGGTGGGAATTCCGCTATCCGGAACTCGGGATCGTGACGGCGAACGAGGCACACGTCCCGCTGGGCCGCACCGTCGACCTGAGGCTCCGTTCCGCGGACGTCATGCATTCGTTCTGGGTCCCGCGCCTGGCCGGAAAGCGGGACCTCGTGCCGGGCATCGAGAACCAGCTCTGGTTCCGGCCGGATTCGGTCGGCGTGTACCACGGTCAGTGCGCGGAGTTCTGCGGCACGGCGCACGCTCTCATGGGCATGCGCCTGATCGTGGACGAACCCGAGGACTTCGACCGCTGGGCGCGGGCGAACGCGGCGCCCGCTTCGACGCCCGCGGCCGCGGAGGCACGGGCGGGGCAGGGCGTGTTCATGGCGAATGCGTGCGTGAGCTGTCACGCGGTGAGAGGGACGCCGGCGGCGGGGCAGTTCGGTCCGGATCTCACGCACTTCGGCAGCCGGCTTACGATCGCCTCGGGCGTGCTCGAGAACACACCGGCGAACCTGGCGCGCTGGCTGGATTCCACCCAGCACGTGAAACCCGGGAATCCGATGCCCGAGGTCGAACTGAGCGACGCGCAGCTTCGGCAGCTCGTCGCCTATCTCGGCTCGCTCCGCTAGCGCCGTGGCCATGACCGACGCGCATTCCACCGGGATCTGGAGCTGGTTGACGACGGTCGACCACAAGCGGATCGCAATCATGTATTTCGTGGTCGGGTTCGTCTTCCTGCTCATCGCCGGCGTCGAGGGACAGCTCATTCGGCTCCAGCTCGCCGCCCCCGAGCGCAGCTTTCTCGATCCGGACCTGTACAACCAGCTGTTCACGATGCACGGCACGACGATGGTGTTCTTCGCCGGCATGCCGCTTGTCGTCGCCTTCTTCAACTTCGTCGTGCCGCTGCAGATCGGGGCGCGCGACGTCGCCTTCCCGCGCCTGAACGCGTTCTCCTTCTGGGTTTTCCTCTTCGGTGGTCTCTTCCTGTACGCGAGCGTCCCCCTCCGGGTGATGCCCGACGGGGGCTGGTTCGCGTACATGCCGCTGACGAACCCCGAGTATTCGCCGGGTCCGGGCATCGATTTCTACGTCCTCGCGCTCCTGATTTCCGGCGTGGGGTCGATTGCGGGCGGGCTGAACTTCCTCGTCACGATCCTCAACATGAGGGCGCCGGGGATGACGTTCATGAGGATGCCGCTCTTCACCTGGATGGCGCTCATCGTCTCCGCGCTCATCCTGCTCGCCTTCCCGCCGTTCACGGTCGGCCTGATCTTCATGCTCTTCGACCGCAGTTTCGGAACGCACTTCTTCGATGCGGCGGCGGGCGCGGACCCCGTCCTCTGGCAGCACCTGTTCTGGGTCTTCGGCCACCCCGAGGTCTACATCCTCATCCTGCCGGCCTTCGGCATCGTGTCCGACGTGATCCCGACGTTCTCGCGGAAGATCCTGTTCGGGTATCCCGTCGTCGTCTTCTCGGGCGTTCTCATCGCCTTCCTCGGCTTCGGCGTCTGGGTCCACCACATGTTCTCGGTCGGACTCGGGCCGGTGGTGAACGCGGTGTTCGGTGGGGCGACGATGCTCATCGCGATTCCCACCGGGATCAAGATCTTCAATTGGATCGCGACGATGTGGGGAGGTCGTTTACGCTTCCGAACGGCGATGCTCTTCGCGGCCGGACTCGTGGCGACGTTCACGATCGGCGGGCTGAGCGGCGTCATGCACAGTTCGCCGCCGGCGGACCTGCAGCAGACGGACACGTACTTCGTGGTGGCGCACTTCCACTACGTGCTCATCGGCGGGACCGTGTTCGGCCTCTTCTGCGGCTTCTACTACTGGTTCCCGAAGGCGACGGGGCGGATGCTGCACGAGGGCCTGGGGAAGGCCCACTTCTGGCTCTCCTTCCTCGCGCTGAACGTGACCTTCTTCCCGATGCACTTCTCGGGGCTGCTCGGGATGCCGAGGCGTACCTACACGTACGCGGAGGGACTGGGTCTGGAGGTGTTCAACCTGATCTCGACCATCGGAGCCTTCATCTTCACGCTGTCCTTCGTGCCGCTGATCTGGAATCTGTGGCGCACGTGGCGGCGCGGAGAGGCGGCCGGGCACAACCCGTGGGACGCGTCGACGCTCGAATGGACGGTGGCCTCGCCGCCGCCGCACTACAACTTCGCGGAGATCCCCACCGTGGACCGGCGGGATCCGCTCTGGCATCCCTACATCGCGCCGGAAGCGCGCGGGGAGGGCGATGAACCCGGGGGCGCCGTGCCGCGGCGGCAGCCGGACGAGCCGCCGGCGCCGGTGGTCATGCCGAATCCGTCGTACTGGCCGCTCGTACTCGCCGTGGGGATGCTGTTCATGACGATCGGCGGGCTCGGGTCGCTCGGGCTGACGCTCTTCGGTCTGTTCGTGACCGCGGTAGGGCTCTTCGCGTGGGCCTTCGAGCCCCCGTTCGGCGAGGAGACGCACTGATGGAGGGGCCGACCTCGACGGGGATCCCGAACCGCAAGCTCGCGATGTGGACCTTCATCGGGTCGGAGTGCATGCTCTTCGGCACCCTGATCGCCACGTACATGATCTATCGCGGCCGGAACCTCGTTCCGCCCTATCCGCACGACCTCCTCAACATCCCGTTCATCACCGTCACGACCTTCGTGCTCCTGATGAGCAGCCTCATGATGGTGCTCGCGCTGGCGGCGGTGCAGAGGAACGATCTGCGGGCGACCAAGCTGTGGCTCGCCCTGACGGCGCTGTTCGGCCTCATCTTCCTCGGCGGCCAGTACTACGAGTTCAGCCACTTCGTTCACGAGGGGCTGCCGCTGTCGAGGAACCTGTTCTCGTCGACCTTCTTCGTCCTGACGGGGACGCACGGCGCCCACGTCGCCGGAGGCGTCATCTGGCTGAGTACGCTCCTCGTGAGGACGGTGCAGGGGAAGCTCGACGCCCGCCATGCGGAGACGGTGGAAATCGCCGGTCTCTACTGGCACTTCGTAGATGTCGTGTGGATTATCCTCTTCACCCTCATCTACCTGCTGGTGTGAGGCACACGTGAGCCGCCACTCCGCCGAATCGCACCCGAGCACGCGACTCTACGTCGCCATCGCGGTGATCCTCGCCGCGCTGACGGCGCTCGAGGTGATGGTGTTCTACATCGAGGCGCTCGCGCCGGTGCTCATCCCGATCCTGCTCGTGATGATGGCGGCGAAGTTCGCGCTCGTCGCGATGTTCTTCATGCACCTGAAGTCCGATGGTCCGGTCCTCACCGCCATCTTCGCGTGGGGGACCTTCATCGCCACCGCCATCGTGGTCGGATTGATGGCGATTTTCGGCAAGTTCGGCGCCTAGCGGCAGGGCTCCTGCCGCGGCCTCCCGAGCTGCCGGGGGGTGTCGGTCCGTCAGCGGGCCGGGGTCGCGGAGAGCGCGTAGAGGAAGAGGTTCACGCCCATCCTGATCGCGGACTCCCGTACCTCGGGCGCGTCCCCGTGCACGCCCTCGTCCTCCCAGCCGTCCCCCAGGTCGGATTCGAAGCTGTAGTAGACCGCGAGGCGGCCATCGAGGAAGATGCCGAACCCCTGGGCGGGATTTCCGTCGTGTTCGTGGATCTTGGGCAGGCCGTCCGGCATCTCGTAGAAGATCCCGTAGATGCTGTGCTCGAGCGGCACTTCGGCGAGGGGCATGTCCGGGAAGAGGCGGGCGATCTCACGGCGAAAGGACTCGTCCAGGCCGTAGTTGTCATCCACGTGCAGGAAGCCGCCCCCGTACAGGTACGCGCGCATGCGTTCGATCTCGAGCTCGGTGAAGGACATGTTCCCGTGTCCCGTCGCATACAGGTACGGATGGTCGGCGAGGTCGGGATCCGCGGCGCCCACCTCCGCGGGCCGGTCGGCCACCGGAATTCCGGTTCGGAGCCGGATCTGCTCGAGGAGGTTGTCGAGGCTCGAGGGATTCGCGTACCAGTCGCCCCCGCCGTCGTAGCGCAGGCGGGTGATCGTCGGCGGCTCCGTCCCCGCCGCACCGCCCGGCGGCTGGCCGGCGAGGCTCGGACAGGAGCCGAGCGCGGCCAGTGCGGCCGCGGCGACCGTGACGAAACCGATCACCATCTGCGGCGTGCGGTCGCCGCGCCGCTGTGTGGCGCGGCAATGCGGACAGGTTTGCGTCGCGTCCGGCACGCTGCACTTGCAGCGCCGGCACGGCTTCATTTGCCTGGGTTCATTGCGGCGCCTCGGTCGCGTGGCGCGGCACCCTGACCGCGCCGTGACTCACTAGCTTATCGGTTCGCGCGCCCCGTGGCGAAGGCTTAGGATGTGCCGCGCGACGGGCCGCTTTCCGGCCTGCCGGACCACGAGGACCTGGACGATGCGTCGATACTCGGCCTACGACCCCCCTGAGTACGTTTCCTGGCAGCCGGACCCCGAACTCCTGGAGGAGTACAGGTCACGCATCCGGGCCGACGACGCCCGCGCGCGGGAGATCGCCGCGCTGCCTCCCGAAGCGTACATCGCCCTGTATCGGGGACTCCTCCGATTCCGCCTCAGCGACATCGCCCTCACGAGGTGGGTGAAACAGGGCGTGATCTCGAAAGCGTGGCTCGGGACCGGAGAGGAAGCCGTGACCGTGGGGGCGGTGAACGCGCTCGACCGCCGCGGTGCCGACGGGGATGTCGTGGGTCCCATGATCCGCAACCAGGGCGCGAATCACGAGATGGGCATGCCGATGGCGGAGGTGTTTCGCACCTACCTCGGGACGGCGGACGCCCCCGCGGAGGGACGGGACCTGCACCTGGGAGATCTGCGCTACGGCGTCTGTCCGCCCATCAGCATGGTCGCGACGCTGTCGACCGTCATGAACGGGTTTGCCCTCGCGTTCCGGATTCGCGGAGAGCCCCGGGTGGCGCTGACCTGGGTCGGGGACGGGGCGACGAAGCACGGCGAGGCGCACGAGGCGTTCGCGTTCGCGGCATCGCTCGGGCTGCCGATCGTTTTCATCATCCAGAACAACCAGGTCGCGCTGGGGACGCGGCTGGACCAGCACCACGTGCCGCCCGATTTCTCGGACTGGGGCGCGGCGTATGGGATCCCCTCCGAATCGGTGGACGGGAACCACGTGCTCGAGGTCTATGCGGCAACCCGCGTGGCCGCGGAACGCTGCCGGCGGGGGGAGGGTCCGCAACTCATCGAGGCGCGAACCTTTCGCATGGGAGGGCATGCGACGCACGACGTGCGCGAGGCCCGGGCAACCTTTTCGCGCGAGTTGTTCCGGTACTGGGGACGGCGCGACCCGATCGGACTCTATGAGGAGTACCTGGCGGGGATCGACCTCGGCGTCGCCGGCGCCGGCAACCTGCGGGACCGGAACCTCCGGAAGCTCGCCATGGTCGAGCGGGAAGTGGAGGCGGAGATCGAGGAGGCCGCAAGCGAAGCTCTGGCGAGCCGTGAGAGGGCCGCCCCCCGCGGCGAAACGGTGACGCTCGGCGTCTACGGCGAGGTGTCGGCATGACGGGCGTCGGCGCCCGCCCGCGGCGGTCGGGCACGATCGATGGCGCATCCTGGACGTTGTATGACGCCGCCCGGGCGCCGTCCGGCCTCGGTCTCGGCTACTTCGTTTGCGACGACCCGAAGATCGCGGACCGACGGACGGCGCTTTCCGACGAACTGGCCCTCTCCGATCTCGATGACGAAGCCTTCCGTGCGTTGTGGGAAGCGGGACGACCGCTCACGCCGACCGAGCGCCGGATCGTCGATGGCAGCGGAGCGATCTGGCTTGCCCAGAGCACGGGGCCGGTCTGGGCGGAGGGGGGGAGCGCGGCGGGCACCGTGGGCCTCCGCCTGTGCTGCATCAGCGAGCATCGCGCCGCGGTGGAGCTGCACGGCGCCACGCTCTCCGAGATATCGGACGCGGAACTGATCGCGCGCGTCGGCGCCCCCGAAGGAGTCGCGCCATCCTCCGACTGACGTTTCTCGGAACGGCTTCCTCGCGGCCGACGGTGTCGCGGAACGTTTCGTCTCTCGCCCTGAAGCGCGAGGGGCGGTTGTTCCTCCTTGACTGCGGCGAGGGGACGCAACGGCAGATGATGCGGTACGGGGTGGGCTTTTCCCTCGACGATATCCTTATCACGCACCTCCACTCCGACCACTACCTGGGCCTTGCCGGCCTGCTCCGCACGATGAGCCTCCAGGGGCGCCATGAGCCGCTCCGGATCTGGACGCCACGCGGCACGGGAGAGACGCTCCGCGCGCTCCGGGATCTGGGAGGGGATCGTCTCGCGTTCGACGCGACCGTGCACGAGCTCGGGGCCGGCGAGGCGGTCGAAGGAGAAGGCTTTCGAGTGGAGGCGTTCGCGACCGAGCATACGCGGCGTTCACTCGGATACGCGCTCATCGAGGATGCGCGTCCCGGAAGGTTCGATGTGGCGGCCGCCCGCGAAATGGGTGTCCCCGAAGGTCCGCTCTTCGGCCGTCTCCATCGGGGGGAGAGCGTGGATCTCGAGGACGGCCGGCGCGTCCATCCCGCCGAGCTCGTGGGTCCTCCGCGGCCGGGCCGTAAGGTCGTGTACACCGGGGACACGCGTCCCTCTCCTGAAACGGTCCGGATTTCGAGGGACGCGGACGTCCTCGTGCACGAGGCGACGTTCACGGAGGAGGAACGGAATCGGGCCCGGGAGACCGGCCACTCCACCGCCGCCGCCGCTGCCGGGGTCGCGCGCGAGGCGGGCGTGCGGCGGCTCGTGCTGACGCACATCAGCGCGCGCTACGCCGAGCGGCCGGCGCAACTGCTCGAGGAGGCGCGCGCCGTCTTCCCCGGGGCGGAACTCGCGCGCGACGGCTGGTCCACCGATGTCTCCTTCGATGACGCGGACCCGGGAGCTCTGGACCCTTGATCCGGGTGCGCGTACCCGGGGACAAGTCGATCTCCCACCGCGCCGCGCTCATCGCGCCGCTCGCATCGTCGGCGTCCGTCGTGCACGGCCTCTCGGACGGCGCCGATGTGCGTGCGAGCGTGCGAGCGATGCGGCGACTCGGCGCCGCCGTGGAGTGCGAGGAGGGGGAGCGCGGTCTCACGATCCGTTGTGCGGGCGGGGGGCTCGACCTCACCTCGGCTCCGCGGCTCGATTGCGGGAACAGCGGGACGACGGCACGCCTCCTCGCCGGGATCCTGGCGGGTTCCGGCGTCGCGGCGGTCCTGGACGGCGATCCATCGCTTCGCAGCCGCCCCATGCGCCGCGTCATCTATCCGCTGCAGGCCATGGGGGCGCGCATCGAGTACGACGGGGAGCCGGAGCGGCTTCCCGTGCGGCTCCGGGGGCGAGCCACGGGGACGTTACGGACCTTGCGCCACCGCGGCCGGGTCGCCAGCGCCCAGGTCAAGTCGGCCGTGCTCCTGGCGGGTGTGCTGGCCCGCGTGCGGGTCGAAGTCAGCGAGCCCGCTCTTTCCCGGGACCACACGGAGCGCATGCTGGCCGAGATGGGCGTGCCGCTCGCATTCGATCCCGCGCGGACCGGGGCGGGGGAGGTGAGTTTCGATCCATCCGATTGGGAGGGTGCGCTCAGGGGTCTCCGCATGACCGTTCCCGGCGACCCGTCCTCGGCTGCCTTTCTGATCGGGGCGTCGCTCCTCTGCGGCCGAACGGTGAGGGTCGAAGCCGTGGGCGCCAATCCCGGACGCATCGGTTTTCTTTCCGTGCTCGAGGAAATGGGGGCCCGCGTCGACCGGGATCCCGCGTCGGCCGAGGGCGGGGAACCGCGCGAGACGTGGACCGTCCATCCCCCGGACGGCCTGCGGGCGTTCTCGATCGGCGGCGACCTGATCCCGCGGGTGATCGACGAGATTCCGCTCCTCGCCGTCCTTGCCGCCCGGGCGTGGGGCCGTTCGGAGATTCGCGACGCGGCCGAGCTGCGCGTGAAGGAAAGCGACCGCCTCGCCGTGCTGGCCCGGACGCTCGAGGGACTAGGCGTCGCCGTGGAGGAAAAGTCCGACGGTCTCACGATCCAGGGCCGTGCCGGACGGCTGCGCGGCGACGTCGAAACACGCGGCGACCACCGGATCGCCATGGCGTTCGGGGTTCTCGACGCGGCGGGGGATGCCGACCTGCGGATCGACGACCGCGCGTGCGCGGACGTCTCGTATCCGGATTTCTGGGGCGCGCTCGAGCCCTTCCGCCGCGGCTCCCGCCGCAGGCCGCCTTCTCGGGCGGGACGAGTGATCGCCGTGGACGGTCCCGCCGCTTCCGGCAAGAGCAGCACGGCCGCGAGCGTGGCCCGGCGACTCGGCTTCGTGCATGTGAACTCCGGACTGCTCTACCGGGCGATCACCTGGTGGGCCCTCGACCGGGGCATCGCGGAGGACGAGCCGTCGATCGAGGCCGCGGTGTCCGGGCTGGACGTCGGTCTCGTCCCCGCGCACGGCGGATTCGATGTATCCGTCGCCGGGACCCGGCCCGGCCCCGACCTCGAATCGCCCGAGGTGACCGCGCGTGTGTCCGCCGTTTCGGCGCTTCCGGCGGTTCGGGAGGTCGTGCTGGATCGTCTGCGCCGGGCGGGCCGCCACCATGCGATCATCTGCGACGGACGTGACATCGGCACCGCCGTATTCCCCGACGCGGACCTGAAGATCTTCCTCGTGGCGGATGCCGGCGAGCGAGCCCGCCGTCGACTGCGCCAGCGCGCCGTTTCCTTCACGGAGGGCGACATCGAGCGCGAGACCCGGCGGCTCGAGGCACGCGACCGGCGGGATCGATCGCGTCCGTTGTCCCCGCTGCGACGAGCTCCCGACGCGATCGAGATCGATACGACCTCCATGCCCCCGGACCACGTCGTGGACGCGATCCTCGAGCTTGCGGCCTCCGCTTTCCGTTGACGCTTCCACAGCCTGAATCTAAGTTAGCGTACTGTTCGAGGACCGTGGCGGAAAAAGTGGCGCTTCGCCCCGGATCCTGTGGAGACCCGACACCAGGGGATCGGCCGGCGGCTGGGCGGAGATGGTGAAGCTCGGTTGGGGTCGATTCTTTTTTGCCACGAGGCCCGGCGGGACGCACCGTTGGCCCCGCGCGGGAGCTTGATTCCCTATGCCCGACGACACGAACCCTCAGACCGACGTCCCCGAGACCGACATCCCCGAAGCCGCGGACGCGTCGCCGGAAGTCGACGACGCCGCTCAGGAAGAGCCGGAGGTCGCCGTCGCGACACCGGTCGCCTTTGAGCCCAGCGCCATTGATCTGGATCTGGATGCGGATCCCCGGGATGACTCCCAGCACGATCAGGCGGAGTACGCCGAACTCTACGCGCTCTACGAGGACACCCTCAGTCGTATCACGGAAGGCGAGATCGTCTCCGCGCAGGTCATCGGAAAAACCGAGACCGACATCATCCTGGATGTCGGCTTCAAGTCCGAAGGAGCCGTTCCGCTAGAAGAGTTCGCGGATCCGGACGAAGTGCAGATGGGCGATTCCGTCGATGTCCTCCTCGAGAGCCTCGAGGATGAAGAAGGCGTCGTCGTCCTCTCGAAGAAGAAGGCGGATTTCCTCCGCGTGTGGGAGAAGATCAAGGATGCCTTCGACAACAACCGTCCCGTACAGGGGCGTATCAAGCGGAAGATCAAGGGTGGAGTGACCGTCGACCTCATGGGGGTCGACGCTTTCCTGCCCGGGTCCCAGATCGCGCTTCGCCGCGTGCCCAACGTCGACGACCTCCTGGGCGACGAGTACGACTTCAAGATCCTCAAGCTCAACAAGCGCCGCCGGAACATCGTGGTGAGCCGTCGCGTCCTTCTCGAGGAGGAGCGGGCGGGGAAGCGCGAGGAACTCAAGAAGGAGCTGTCGGTGGGCGACGTGCGCCCCGGAATCGTCAAGAACATCACGGACTTCGGCGCTTTCATCGACCTTGGCGGGATGGACGGCCTCCTCCACATCACGGACATGTCCTGGGGGCGCATCGGCCATCCGTCGGAAGTCTGCGAGATCGGCCAGTCGCTCGAGATCAAGATCCTCGACATCGACTGGGACCGGGAGAGAATCTCGCTCGGCCTCAAGCAGCTTCAGGAGTACCCCTGGAAGAACGTGGCGGAGAAATACCCGGTCGGGACACGCGTGCTGGGCCGGGTCGTCTCCATCACGAACTACGGCGCCTTCGTGGAACTCGAGCGCGGTATCGAGGGGCTCGTCCACATCTCCGAGATGTCATGGACCCGCAACGTCCGCCATCCCTCTCAGCTCGTCGGCATCAACGACAAGGTCGAATGTGTCGTGCTGCGCGTCGATGAGGAGGCGCAGAAGATCTCGCTCGGGATGAAGCAGGTGGAGGAGGACCCGTGGCTGGCGCTCCCGGCGCAGTACCCGCCGGGGACGAAGATCCGCGGGCTCGTCCGCAACCTCACGTCCTTCGGCGCCTTCGTGGAGGTCGAGGCGGGAATCGACGGTCTCGTCCATATCTCCGACATGAGCTGGACGCGGCGGGTGCAGCATCCGGCCGAGGTGCTCCGCAAAGGGGAGGAGGTCGATGTCGTCGTTCTCTCGATCGATCCCGACCAGAAACGGATCTCCCTAGGCTTGAAGCAGGTGCAGGAAGATCCGTGGTATCAGCTCGCGCAGGCGTACCAGCCGGGGCGGGAAGTGGCGGGCTCGATCACGAGGCTGCTCGAGAAGGGCGTCGTCGTGGACCTCGGGAGCGATCTCGAAGGGTTCGTGCCGATCTCGCAACTCGGCGTGGACGCGCCGACCACCGAGCCGGCCGACCACTTCGACGAGGGGCATCAGCTGGAACTGCGCGTACTCGAGACGGACCCGATCAACCGCCGCATCGTTCTCGCCGTCGTGGACGCGCCCGATGTCCCGTATGACGCCGAGGAAGTAGAGTACGAGAACATGGCGGCGTCGAAGTCCGGTTCCGCGGCGGATGACACGGACGAGGGAGAACAGTCCGATTCCGGTGGTGAGGCAGGGGAGTAGCCCCTTCCACGAGCGGCGTAGAGCAGCGCGGAGACGCGTAGCCCTCGGTTGCGGCGCCGTGCTGGTCGCAGCGGCGGGCTGTGCGTTCATCGCCGGCAACCCACCCATCGAGACGGCCGCGCCGAGCACCGTGGACCCGGAAGGCGCGGCGGCCGCGCTCCGCCTCGCCGAATCCGACTACGAGCAGGGGCGCTTCGCCGCCGCCGCGGCGCGCGCGGATTCCCTCGACGCGGCTTGGCGTGAGCTGGAACATCTCCGAGCCTTCGCGGACCGCGCCCTCTCCGTGGCGGGCCGGGCGCTGGAGGCGCAGAGGCTCCCGGGCGCCGCGGCGGATCGTTATGGCAGGCTCCTCGCCCGGACGCCCGCCGCCCCCCTTGGAACGGCCACCCTGGAGCGGCTGGTCCGGATCCTGTCGGATACGGGCCGTGAGCCCGAGGCGGTGGCTGCGGTCCTCTCCGCGCCCGGGGGGCTGGAGGCGATCGGCGCGGAGAACCTGCGCCGGTTGACCGCCGCGCTCACGGTCCAGGAATTGCGCCCGTTGACGGAGACCTTCCCCCCCGAGACGGCCGCGGCAGCGATCGTCCATACGCAACTCGTCCGCCTTCTCATCGTCGAGAGAGAGGGGGACGAGGCGAGGCGCCTGGCCGCTCGCATCCTGGACGGAGAACCCGCCGAACCGGAGCGGGTCACGGCGGAGATGATCGCTTCGGCGGAAACGGATCTCGACAGTGGCAGCGCACGCATCGGCGCGATCCTGCCGCTCACGGGCGACCTCGCGGAGGTCGGCCTGGTGCTGCGCGAGGGGATCGAGCTCGCGGTCGAGCGGTACCGCGGCGAGCGCCCGGCCGGCTTCGATGTCGAACTCATCTTCCTCGATGACGAATCGGATCCGGAGAACACGGCGGACCTCGTGCGGTCGCTCGAAGGAAGGGATGTGATCGCGATCGTGGGTCCCCTTCGCTCCGAGTCGTTCGCGGCGGCTTCCCGCGCCCGGGCGAATCCGCGGTTGCCGGTCATCAGCCCCACGGCTACGGAAGTGCTGAGACCCGGGTCGGCGACCTATACGCTCTACGATGCGGTTACGCGCGTCTCGGATGTGGCGGAGGAACTCGCGCGCTGGACGCTGGAGGACCTGCGGCTCCGGCGGGTCGCCGTTCTGGAGCCGGACGGGGTCGGACTCACGGGCGCCGTCAACGCGTTCACGCGAACGATCCGGGAGAACGGCGGCTTGCTCGTAGGGCACGAACGCTACGATCCCGGAGTCACCACCTTCCAGGGACCCATCGAAGCCGTCGCGGCCTCGGAGCCCGATGTCGTCTTCGCGCCGGCGGCGTCCGTGTCCGGCGTCCTCGCCGTCGCACCTCAGCTCTTCTATTACGGGCTGTACAACGTGATCGTGCTGGGGAGCGGGGCCTGGGCCGAACCGGCCGCGTTGCGTCGCCTCGAACGGTTCGCGACGGACCATCGGGTGATCGGGCTCGCGACGGACCGCGTCAGCCCGGGTACGCCGTGGCAGCGATTTGTGGCAGATTATGAGAGAAGATACCGAAAGACGTTGCGAGACAACATTATGCCGGCTCTGGCACACGATGCGACGCTCCTCGTGCTCTCCGCTCTCGATGCGGCGAGACTGCCGATCCCGGCCGCGCTCGCGGCATATCTCGAGTCGGGACCGGAAGTCGAGGGCGTGACGGGCCGGCTGCGTCCCGATGCCGGAGGATCCGTCGTACGGCGTTCCACCGAGATCCGCATGCTGGTGGACGGTTCGCCCGTCGAGGCGGACAGAGAGGAACTTCTCACTTGGCTGGCCGAGGTCCGGGCGGCGCCGTCTCCCTTCGCGCCGCGTGATTCGGTGCGCGTGGACACGCTGCGCACGGAAACGCGGCGCCGGGCGCGGACGACGAGCATCCGGTGAGCATGCGCGAGAAGCTGGCCGAACTCGAGGCCCGGTCCGAGCGGGCCGCCCGCGGAGATCCCGACCGGCTGGCCCGCCAGCACGCGCGCGGAAAGCTCGGCGCCAGGGAGCGCCTCGAGATTCTCCTCGACGAGGGGAGCTTCGTCGAGTTCGACCGTTTCGTCGAGCACCGCTGCACCGATTTCGGGCTTGAGGACCGGCGCATTGCCGGCGACGGCGTCATCACGGGCTACGGCCGCATCGACGGGCGAATCGTCTATGTATTCAGCCAGGATTTCACGGTCTTCGGAGGCTCGCTCTCGGAAGCGCACGCCGGGAAGATCGTGAAGGTCCTGGACCTCGCGACGCGGAACGGCGCCCCCTTCATCGGGATCAACGACTCGGGTGGCGCGCGAATTCAGGAAGGGGTCGCGTCGCTCGGCGGCTATGCGGACATCTTCCTCCGCAACACGCTGGCCTCGGGCGTGATTCCGCAACTGAGCGCGATCCTGGGGCCATGTTCCGGAGGGGCGGTCTACAGCCCCGCCATCACGGACTTCGTGTTCATGGTGGACGGGGTGAGCCACATGTTCATCACGGGCCCCAGCGTCGTGAAGACGGTGACGCACGAGGATGTGACATTCGATGAACTCGGCGGCGCGGCCGTCCACGCGAGCCGGTCCGGCGTGGCGCACTTCCGTTCGGCGACCGAAGTCGAGGCGCTCGGCGCCGTACGCCGCCTCCTTTCCTATCTGCCCTCGAACAACCAGGAGACGCCGCCGTGGCGGGAGACGACGGATCCCGCGGACCGGGCCGACGAAGCGCTGCTCGAAATCGTGCCGGACGACCCGAAGCTTCCGTACGACATGCTCGACATCATCCGTCGGGTCGTCGACGCAGAAAGCCTGATGGAAGTCCACGCCGACTATGCCCGCAACATCGTCACCGGCTTCGCCCGGCTCGGAGGGAACGCCGTGGGCATCATCGGGAACCAGCCCGCCGTCCTCGCGGGCGTCCTGGACAGCGATGCGAGCATCAAGGCGGCGCGTTTCGTCCGCTTCTGCGATGCGTTCAACGTTCCGCTCGTGACCTTCGAGGATGTGCCCGGCTTTCTCCCGGGACTGAGGGAGGAGCACGAGGGCATCATCCGAAACGGCGCGAAGCTCCTTTTCGCCTACTGCGAGGCGACGGTGCCGAAGCTCACCGTCATCACGCGCAAGGCCTACGGCGGCGCGTATGACGTCATGTCTTCCAAACACATCCGGGGCGACCTCAATCTCGCCTGGCCCAGCGCGGAAATCGCCGTGATGGGCGCGAAGGGTGCGGTGGAGGTTCTGTTCCGGCGCGAGATTTCCGCGGCCGAGGACCCCGTGGCGCGCACGGCCGAACTCGAGGCTGAGTACCGGGCAAAGTTCGCCAACCCCTACCTGGCGGCCGAGCGCGGGTTCATCGACGATGTGATCGACCCCCGCGAGACGCGCGCGCGCCTCGTGTCGGGACTCGAGGCCATGGCGGAGAAGCGCGACCGCAATCCGCCCAGGAAGCACGGCAACATCCCGTTGTGACCTCCTCCGAGGCCGGATGTTCGACAAGGTCCTGATCGCGAACCGCGGCGAGATCGCGGTTCGGGTCATCCGCGCCTGCCACGAGGAAGGCCTCCAGACGGTCGCGGTCTACTCCGACGTGGATCGGCGGGCCCCCCACGTGCTTCTCGCGGACGAGGCGATCCGGATCGGCGGGGCTGCCGCGGCGGAGAGCTACCTGTCGATCGACACGCTTCTCGCCGCCGCGGAGGACACGGGGGCGGGGGCGGTCCATCCCGGGTACGGTTTTCTGGCCGAGAACGCCGGTTTCGCCCGTGCCGTCGAGACCGCCGGGCTCGTTTATGTCGGGCCTCCCGCCGACGCGATCGAGGTCATGGGGGACAAGACGCGGGCCAGGGCGCGGATGGTGGGGGCCGGGGTTCCCGTCATACCGGGCAGCGCCCCGCTCGATTCGGTGGCCGACGCCGTCCGCGAAGCTGAACGGATCGGGTTCCCCGTCCTCCTGAAGGCGGCGGCGGGAGGGGGTGGCAAGGGTATGCACGTCGTCTCCGAGGCGGAGGAAGTGGCGGCGGCGTTCGGGCGCGCGACGCGGGAAGCCCGGAGCGCCTTCGGGGACGGACGCGTGTTCGCGGAGCGTTTCCTGCGTTCCCCGCGGCACATCGAGATCCAGGTACTCGCCGACGACGAGCGAACCGTGGACTTCGGCGAGCGGGAGTGTTCGATCCAGCGGCGACACCAGAAACTCATCGAGGAAGCGCCGTCCACGGCCATCGATGACCCGCTCCGGCGCCGGATGGCGGAGGTCGCCGTTCGGGCGGCGGAGGCGGTGGGCTACCGTGGCGCCGGCACGATCGAGTTTCTCGTCGAAGGGGGCGACTTCTTCTTCCTCGAGATGAACACCCGGATTCAGGTCGAGCACCCCGTAACGGAACTCGTCACCGGCGTGGACCTCGTCCGTCAGCAACTGCGCGTCGCCCGGGGGCTTCCCCTGCTCGGCGGCGGAGAGCCGCCCGCGGCGCGCGGGCACGCGATCGAATGCCGGATCAACGCGGAGGATCCCGCCGCCGGATTCCTCCCATCCATCGGTCGAATCGACCGTCTCGAGATCCCGTCGGGGCCCGGGGTGCGCTGGGACGGCGGGATCCGGAAAGGGTCGGAGGTCGGCCCGCACTACGACTCGCTGCTCGGCAAGCTCGTCGTCCACGCCTCGGACCGGGAGGCCGCGATCCGGCGCATGCGGTCCGCGCTTGAAGGGCTCGTCATCGGCGGCGTCGAGACGACAGTCCCGTGGCACCTCGCGGTGATGGACGAAGCCGACTACCGGGCGAACGATCTCTCCATCCGGTACGTGGAGGAACACCCCGGACTCGGAGAGACTGCGGATCCGGGACTGCGCGATGTGGCGATGGCGACCGCCGTCCTCCTCGCGGACCAGGACCGGCCACGGGTCGTTTCGGGCGGTGCTCGGCGCTCCCGCGACGGAGGGAACGGACTGTCGGCCTGGATGCGGGCGGACGGGGAGTGGTGAAGCCGGCATGAAGTACCACGTCGAGGTGGACGGCGCGAGCTTCGAGGTCGAACGGCTGGTCTCCGGGCTGCGTCTGAACGGTTCGGAGCGGGCGGCGGAGTTCGCGTGGCTGGCGGATGGCGAAGTCCAGCTCACCCTGGATGGGGCGAACCATCGCGTGTTCGCGCGCCGGACGCCCGGGGGGTGGCGGCTGACTGTGCGCGGCCGGACGTTCGACGTCACGGTGGAGGACGAACGCACTCGGACCCTCCGTGCACTGGCTGATCGAGGCGCGGGGGCGCGGGGACCGCGAGAGCTGCGCGCGCCGATGCCGGGGCTGATCACCCGCGTCCTCGCGGAGGCCGGGCAGCGCGTGAACGCCGGCGAAGGACTGGTCGTGATCGAAGCGATGAAGATGGAGAACGAACTGCGCGCCCGCGAGCCGGGAACGGTGGCCGGAATCGCGGTCCGCGCCGGTGACGTCGTGGACCGGGACCAGGTTCTCGTGACGCTCGAAGCAGAGCCCTCGTGAACGCGCGGCGGCCGGTCTTTTCCACCGCGAGCGGGATCGAGATCGACCCGGTCTACGAGGCGGGCGACGCGAACCCGGATCCGGCTTTGCCCGGCGAGTTCCCCTATACGCGCGGCGTGTACCCCACGATGTATCGGGGACGGCTGTGGACGATGCGCCAGTACGCCGGTTTCGGGACTGCCGCGGCGACGAACGCCCGCTTCCGCTATCTGCTGGACTCCGGACAGACGGGGCTTTCCGTCGCCTTCGACCTTCCGACCCAGATGGGCTACGACTCCGACGATGCCAGGGTGCAGGGGGAAGTCGGACGGGTCGGCGTCGCGATCGATTCGATCGAGGACATGCACCGGCTGTTCGAGGAGATCCCGCTTGAACGCGTCTCGACGGCCATGACGATCAACGCCACGGCGCCGGTGCTCCTGGCGATGTACGCAGGCGTGGCTCAGGAACGGGGCATCGATCCGGCCGTCCTCCGGGGCACCGTCCAGAACGATGTGCTGAAGGAGTTCATCGCGCGGGGGACGTACATCTATCCGGTGGAGCCCAGCGTTCGGTTCGTGACGGACGTGTTCGACTTCTGTTCCCGGGAGATGCCGCGCTGGCGCTCGATTTCCATCAGCGGGTACCACATTCGCGAAGCGGGCGCGACGGCGGCCCAGGAGCTGGCCTTTACGATCGCGAACGGTCTCGAATACGTGCGCCGCGCCATCGAGCGGGGGCTGGAGATCGACGACTTCGCTCCCGGGCTCAGCTTCTTCTTCTCGGCCGACCGCCTGTTCTTCGAGGAGGTCGCCAAGTTCCGCGCCGCCCGCCGTATGTGGGCCCGGCTCATGCGAGACCGTTTCGGAGCCGCGGAAGAGAGCTGTCGACTGAAGTTCCACACCCAGACGTCGGGGGCGGCGCTGACCGCCCAGCAGCCGCTGAACAACGTGGTGCGCGTCGCGATTCAGGCGCTCTCTGCCGTTCTGGGAGGGACGCAGTCTCTGCACACGAACAGCTTCGACGAGGCGCTCTCGCTTCCCGGAGCGGACGCGGCCCGCCTCGCGCTCCGGACACAGCAGATCCTGGCGGCCGAGACAGGTGTCGGAGACACCGTCGACCCCCTGGGGGGCTCCTACTTCGTGGAGTCGCTCACGGACGACCTCGAGGAGCGGGCCCGGGAGTATCTGGCGCGCGTCGAAGAGCTGGGCGGTCCCGTGCAGGCGATCGACTACATGAGAGAGGAGATCCACCTCGCCGCCCGCCGGCATCAGGAGGCGGTCGAGAGCCGCGAACTCGAGGTTGTCGGCGTGAACGTGCACGCGGATGCCGAACCGGTCGAGATGCCGAAGGCGCCGGATTTCGCTCGTCTTGCGGATGAGCAGCGCCAGCGGCTTACGCGGCTCAGGGCGGAGAGGAGCGGCGCGGACGTGGAAGCATCGCTGGCGGGGATCCGGCGAGCGGCGGCCGGAGATGCTAACCTCCTGCCCGTTCTGATCGATGCCGTCAGGCGCCGCGTGACTCTGGGCGAGATCAGCCACGCGCTGCGCGAGGTGTGGGGGGAATACCGTCCCGGCTAGCGGATTGCCGGGCCTCGGCACGCTGCGGGCATTCGCGCGGACGCGTCCGGCGTTCAAGAGACTGATCCGAGGGCACGAGTGCCAACGTACGAATACAGATGTCGCGATTGTCGACACGATTTCGAGCAGTTCCAGCGCATGTCGGACCCGCCGGTCCGCGTTTGTCCGTCGTGCGGGGAGGAGGAGGTGGAACGGCTCATCTCGGCCGGAGGCGGGATCGTCTTCAAGGGGCCCGGTTTCTACGCCACCGACTATCGGCAGGCGACGGACAATGGCGGGAAGTCCGCCGCCACGAAAACGTCGGGCGATGCCTCGTCCGGTTCGCCGGACAGCGCTTCATCCGGATCCGATGCCGCCTCATCCGGATCGCCGGAAGGCGGCTCCGGCTCGTGACGGGCGACGCCGGCCCGGCCCGGCTCGCCGCGGCGCTCGAATCCGCCTTTTCGGCCGCCGGGGCTCCTGAGGGCTTTTCGCCGAGCCTGGAGCGGCCCCGGGATCCGACGCACGGAGACTGGGCGTCCAACGCGGCGCTCGTGCTCGCGAAGCGCCTGGGCCAGCCTCCGCGCGCGCTCGCGGCGCGGGTCTGCGAACTGATCGACCCCGCGGCCGCCGGCATCGCGGCGGTGGAAGTCGCGGGCCCGGGATTCCTGAACTTCCGGCTCTCCGATCAGTCCATCTGGCCTCGGTTGACGGGGGTCATCGAGGCGGGCCGCGACTGGGGACGGACACAGGCCTCGCCGGCGCTCCGCGTCAACGTGGAGTTCGTCTCCGCCAATCCGACGGGGCCGCTGCACGTGGCCCACGGTCGCGGTGCGGCGCTCGGCGACGCGGTCGCGTCGCTGCTGGAGTGGGCCGGTCACGAGGTGACGCGCGAGTTCTACGTGAACGACGCCGGACGGCAGATCGAGCTCCTCGGCGAATCCGTCGAGGCACGCTACGAGGAAGCGGCCGGCCGGCCGGCGGCGATTCCCGAAGGCGGGTATCACGGCGAGTACGTTCGAGAGGTCGCGATGACGATTCGAGACACCGCCGGCCCGGGGTTTCTCGCCTCGCTCGCGCCGGGAGAGCGCCAGGCCCACTTCCGGCGCGAAGCGGTGCGGCTGCTCCGCGAGGAGCAGGCGGAGGATCTGTCGCGGTTCGGCGTCGACATGGATCGGTTCTACTCCGAACGCTCGCTCTACGAGTCCGGAGCCATAGACCGCCTCCTGGAGGCGCTGGAAGGCGGCGGCCTGATCTATCGTTCGCAGGGGGCGACCTGGCTTCGGACATCAGACTACGGCGACGAGAAGGACCGGGTCCTGACCAAGAGCGACGGCTCCTTCACCTACTTCCTGCCGGATCTCGCCTATCACCTCGACAAGGCGCGGCGCGGCTTCGAACTCGCGATCGATGTCTGGGGCGCGGATCACCAGGGCCACGAGAAGCGCATGCTGGCGGCCCTGCGCGGCCTGTCGCACGCGGACCTGCTCGAGGTCCTGATCATCCAGCTGGTCACGGTGCTGCGCGACGGCAGGGAAGTCCGGATGAGCAAGCGCGCCGGACGCTTCGTGACGCTGGGCGAGCTCGTGGAAGAGACGGGCCCGGATGTGGCGCGGTATTTCTTTCTCATGCGCCGGGCCGAGGTCCATCTCAACTTCGATCTCGACCTCGCCCTGGATACGTCGGACGCGAATCCGGTGTACAAGATCCAGTACGCGCATGCGCGCATGTGCAGCGTGTTCCGCAAGGCGGGAGTCGTGGCCGACGAGGTTCCGGCCACGCTCGAGGTTCCGGACAGCTTCGGCACCCCGGCGGAGCGCGAGGTCGCACTGTCGGTCCTGAGGCTTCCCGAGGTCATCGCGACGGCCGCCGGGAGCAGAGCTCCGCACCTGGTCTGCGCATACCTGGAGGAGACGGCGGGGCTCGTCAACGCGTGGTATCACCAGGGGAACCTGGACCCGGCGCAGAGAATCCTGGCGGACGTGCCGGAACGGGCCGCGAGAATCCGGCTCGCCCGCGCGGTGCAGCTCACACTGCGCAACGGACTGCGGGCGCTCGGCCTCTCGGCCCCCGAAACCATGACCCGGGACGCGAAGTGAACGTCCGCCCCCCCGGCAACGGCGCCGGCCGGAGCGAAGCGGGGCCGATCCTCGTCGTGGGCAGCGTCGCACTGGATGACATCTCGACCCCGGCCGGACACCGGGAGGGTGTGGTCGGCGGGACGGCCGTCAACTTCAGCGCCGCGGCCTCCCTGTTCGCGCCGGTCCAGCTCGTCGGGGTCATCGGCGACGACTATCCGATGGACGAACTCGACTTCCTCCTCCGCAGGGGCGCGGATCTATCGGGGCTCGAGCGGCGGCCCGGCGGCAGCTTCCGGTGGGGCGGCTTCTATCACCGGGACATGAATACGAGGGACACGACGTTCACGGAGCTGGGGGTTTTCGCCGACTTTCACCCCACGATTCCCGACGCGTTCCGAAGCGCGCCCTGGGCCTTTCTGGGCGCCATCGACCCCGCCCTGCAGCTCGAGGTTCTGGATCAGATCGAATCGCCCGTGCTCGCGGCGTGCGACACGATGAACTACTGGATCGAGGGGACGCCGAAGCGTCTCGCGGAGGTCATCGCGAAGATCGACCTGATCACCCTGAACGATGAAGAGGCGAAACAGCTTTCGGGGGAGTACAACCTGGCCCGGGCCGCGCGCTGGATTCAGAGCCGGGGCCCCCGCCACGTCGTGATCAAGAAGGGGGAACACGGAGCCGTGCTGCTCACGAGCGACGGTTTCTTCCTCACCCCGGGCTTTCCGCTCGACGATGTGCTCGACCCCACCGGCGCCGGCGATGCGTTCGCGGGCGGCTTGCTCGGATATCTGGCGCGCTGCGGTTCGATCACGGGACCGGCGTTGAAGCGTGCCGTCGTGTACGGTTGCGCTCTCGGCTCCTTCGCCTGCGAGGCCTTCGGCGCGCGCCGCCTGGTGGAACTCACCATCGCAGAAGTGGAGGACCGTGTGCGAAGCTTCGGAACGCTCACCAGATTCGATGTTCCAGCAGGCCGTGGGGCGGAAGCGTGAAGGAAACATGAATGACGGATTGACGTACCGGGACGCCGGCGTGAACCTCGAGGCGGCTCGCGCGACGAAAGCCCGACTCTCCCGGCTCGTCCAGGGGACGCGCACGGATGCCGTGAGTTCGGACTTCGGCTCGTTCGGAGGGCGGTTCCGGGCCACGCCCGGCCGGGAACTCGTGGCGAGCGCCGACGGCGTGGGGACGAAGCTGAAGATCGCCTTCATGGCGGACCGGCACGACACGGTGGGCGCCGATCTCGTGAACCACTGCGTCAACGACATCCTCGTCGAAGGCGCCCGGCCTCTCATCTTCATGGACTACGTCGCCTGTGGCGTGCTGGACCCGGACACCGTGACGAGCGTCGTTTCGGGACTCGCCGCCGCCTGTCGCGCGAACGGCTGCGCGCTGCTCGGGGGAGAGACCGCGGAGATGCCGGATTTCTACGCGACGGGGGAGTATGACCTCGCCGGATTCGTGGTGGGCGAGATCGCCTACCCCGAGTTGTCCCGCAGAGATCTGGAGCCCGGGGATCGTCTCATCGGACTCGCGTCGAGCGGCTTCCACACGAACGGCTACAGCTTCGTGCGCGCCCTCTTCTTCGACCGCCTCGGACTCGGGGCCGGCGACACCTTCCCGGGGGCGGAGAGTTCCGTGTCGGACGTCCTCCTGCGTCCCCACCGAAGTTACCTGTCGATCCTCGAGCGCAGCCTCGAAGCAGGCCGCGTGCGGGCGCTCGCCCACATCACCGGGGGTGGAATCCCGGGGAACGTGGACCGGGTCATCGGCGGGAGTCTCGATGCGGTCGTGCACTGCGACAGTTGGCCGCGCCCGCACGAGTTCGACGTCATCGCGCGCGAGAGCGGGGCGGACGAGGCGGAACTCTTCTCTACCTTCAACATGGGCGTGGGGATGGTCGCGGTCGTCCGGGAGGACGAGGCGGGGCGGGTGCTCGAGGAGATTCGCGACTCCGGGTGCGAGGCGTTCCCATGCGGTGAACTCGTCGCCGGCAGTGGCAGAGTACACCTGGAGAGTTCATGACGGGGCGGGGATTCGACCCCATCGCCGGGGCGCCGCCGAGCCGTACCGAGGACCTGCGGCACATGCGCGAGGCGCTGGCCGTGGCGCCGCGCGGGCAGGGCCGCGTGTCGCCCAATCCGCTCGTGGGCGCCGTCGTGGCCCGCGGGAATCAGGTCTTCGGCACGGGGTGGCACGCCGAGTACGGCGGCGACCATGCGGAGGTCATGGCGCTGCGGGAGGCGGGGCCGCGCGCGGAGGGCGCAACGCTTTACGTCACGCTCGAGCCGTGCCGCCATACCGGGCAGACGCCCCCGTGCACCGCCGCCATCATCCGCTCCGGCGTGCGGCGCGTCGTAATCGCCTGCCGAGATCCCAATCCGGAGGCGCGCCAGGGGGCGGAGGAACTGCGGCAGGCCGGACTGGACGTCGAAATCGGGATCGAGGCGAACGCCGCGAAACGGCTGAATGCGGCCTTCCTCTGGTTTCACCGGCAGTGGGTGCCCTTCGCTTCGCTCAAACTCGCGCTCTCGCTCGACGCGAAGCTCGGAGAGGAAAGCGTTCGCACGCCGGTGACGGGGATACGGGCGCTGGACGAGGTCCACCGTCTCCGCTCCTGCCACGATGCCATCCTGATCGGCTCAAACACGATCGCGATCGATGACCCGCTGCTCACGGCCCGCGGCGAGGTCGTGCCCCGGGTACCGCCGGTACGGGCCGTCCTGGACTCCACCCTCAGACTCCGCCCTTCGAGCCAGCTCGTGCGGACGGCTGCTCAGGCCCCCGTGTGGGTCTTTGCCGATCCCGACTCGGACGGATTCGAGGAGCGCGCGGACCCGCTCCGCGAAGCGGGCGTGGAAGTCATCGGAGTCGCGCGGAGCGAGGACCACAGACTGGACCTCAGCGCCGTCTGGAACGAAATGGCCATCCGCGGCGTGATCTCGGTGCTTGTCGAGGGTGGGGGTCAGGTCGCCGCATCGTTGCTTCGCGGGGGACACATCCAGAGGATCCATGCCTTCATCGCCCCCATGTTCTACGGACGGGACGGCGTGCCGGCGTTTCCCGGCCTCGAGCCGTCGACGCAGGGCGACTGGCTGCCCATGCAGCGAGAGTCGCTGGGGCAGGATACGCAGATCGTGTTCGAGCACCGCCAACTCCAGGAAACCCTGGACAACCTCTGAGCGATCGGACTCGTGTTCACTGGAATCATACGGGCGGTCGGCGAGGTCGCGGGCCGGGAACACCGGCAGGCGGCACTCCGGCTGACGATCGCCCGCGTCCCGTTCCTCGACAGCCTCCGCGACGGGGATTCGGTGTCGCTTGCGGGCGTGTGCACGACGGTCGTCGCTCTCCGGGAGGAGACGTTTGATGTCGACATCGTCGAGGCCACCCTGGAGCGAACCACGATCGGGAGCTGGCGGGTCGGGGATCCCGTGAACCTCGAGCCCGCGCTGTGCGCCGGGGATCCGCTGGGCGGGCACATGGTACAGGGACACATCGATGGGGTGGGAACGGTGGCGGCGGCGAGGTGGGAAGGCGAGTCGGGCCTGCTCGAGATCGAACTCCCCGACGGCCTCGAGAGCGTGACCGTGTCGCAGGGCTCCTTCGCGGTCGATGGCGTGAGTCTCACGGTCAACCACCTGACGGGGACCATCGCGCGTTTCGCCATCATCCCATATACATGGACCCATACCACCCTGGGGCGCCTCGCGTCAGGCGCGAGAGTCAACCTCGAGGCGGACCTGATCGGCAAGCACGTGGCTCGTGCCCTCCGACCGCACGTGGCCCCCGTGGACTCCTGAGTCGGCTCCGTTCGAATGGAAACCGAAAAAAGACTTCGGCTGGCGGACATGCCCACAGACACGGTGGAAGCCGCGATCGAGCGCATCCGCAGCGGTGGACTCGTGATCATCGCTGACGATGAGGATCGCGAGAACGAGGGGGATCTCGTCTGCGCGGCGGCGCTCGCGACGCCCGAGGCGATCAACTTCATGGCGAGGCATGCCCGGGGGCTCATATGCCTCACGATGCCCGATGAGATGGCCGACCGCCTCGATCTCCCGCTCATGACGGACGACCGGCTGGCGGACCCCAACAAGACGGCGTTCACCGTGTCGATCGACGCCCGCCAGGATTTCGGCGTGTCGACCGGGATCTCGGCGCAGGATCGCGCCCGCACCATCCGGGTCGCGGTGGATCCACAGACCCGGCCGACGGACCTCATGCGCCCGGGACACATCTTTCCGCTCCGCTCCCGGCCCGGCGGCGTGCTGCAGCGCGTGGGCCAGACGGAGGCTTCGGTCGATCTCGCCCGGCTGGCCGGGCTCACTCCAGCGGGTGTGATCTGCGAGATCCTGAACGAGGACGGGACGATGGCGCGCCGCCCGGAACTCGAGAAATTCGCGGCGGAGCACGACCTCCCCTTCATCACGGTGGCCGCCCTCGTCTCGTACCGCTTGCGCACGGAGAGTCTTGTGCGGCGCGTCGCGGAAGCGGATCTCCCCACGCCGTGGGGCGATTTCCGCATCGTCGGGTACGCGAACGAGGTGGATGGACGCGAACACGTCGCGCTCGTGCGCGGCGACGTGGCGGGTGCGGAGGATGTCCTTGTCCGCGTTCACTCCCGTTGCCTGACCGGCGATGTGTTCCACTCCCATCGCTGCGATTGCGGCAGCCAGCTCGAGGCCGCGATGCGGATGGTCGTGGAAGCCGACGCCGGGGTCATCGTCTACCTCGACCAGGAAGGGCGGGGGATCGGACTCCTGAACAAGCTCCGAGCCTACGAACTGCAGGACGAGGGCCACGACACGGTCGAGGCGAACGAGGCGTTGGGGTTTCCGCCGGACCTCCGGAACTACGGCATCGGGGCCCAGATCCTGGTTGATCTCGGGCTGCACTCGATCCGGATCATGACGAACAATCCGAAGAAGCTCGCGGGGCTGGAGGGGTTCGGCCTCGTGATCCGCGACCGTGTGCCGCTTGAGCTCGGCGAGATCGATGATCGGTTGATCCGCTATCTCCGCACGAAGCGGGAGAAGCTCGGGCACCTGACCGGATCCGCGTGAGAAGCGGGTCGGACACGCCACGAGGCGATGGCCCGGAGGGGTTCACGCAGGGGCGCGCGACGACGTACGAGGGCGCGGCCGCGGGGGGTGGCCGGACGGTGTGCATTCTCGTCAGCCGGTTCAACTCCGGGGTTACCGAGCGTCTGCTGGCGGGCGCCGCGCGCACGAGCCTCGAATGCGGCGTGGCCGAGGAGGACCTCGATATCGTGTATGTCCCCGGTGCCTGGGAACTTCCGCTTGCCGCGCGAAGAGCCGTCGCGCGCGGGTACGCCGCCATCGTCGCGCTGGGCTGCGTGATACGCGGGGAGACCGCGCACTTCGACCACGTGAGCCGCGCGGCGACCGACGGGCTCGCGAAGGTACAGCTCGACTCGGGCGTGCCGGTCGGTCTCGGCGTGCTCACGCCCGACACGCTGGAGCAGGCGCTCGCGCGGGCCGGCGGCGAACTCGGAAACGCCGGCTCGGAGGCGGCCCGCGCGGCGCTCCGCATGGCCGACCTTCATGGACAGCCGGACCCGTGACCCCGGTCGCCCGGACACACGTCCACTCGCGAGCCCGGAGCTGGGCGTTGAACCTCCTCTATGGGTGGGAAGTGGGCGGACAGGGCACGCCGCTCGAACACGCGGCACAGAGCCTCGTCCACCGTCGCATGTCGGGACGCTACCGCCCTCACGTCCGGCGCCTGCTCGAAACCGTCACCCGACATCTCGCCGAGATCGACGCGGCGATCGCTCATCACACCTCCAACTGGCGGATCGAGCGCCTGCACGCCATCGACCGCAACATCCTGCGGATCGGGATCGCGGAACTGCTGTGGTTCGAAGATGTTCCGCCGAAAGTCGCGATCCATGAAGCCCTGAAGCTGGCGCGCCGGTATGGCAGTCCCGGCAGTCCGCGCTTTCTCAACGGCGTGCTCGACGCGGTGCTGAAAGCCCGCGAGGCAGGGTCCTGAGCGGTACCGTGGCGCGGCCGCTCCGGATCCTCCTCCTCAACTGGCAGGACCGGGAGAACCCCGAGGCCGGCGGTGCCGAAGTGCACCTGCACGAGATCTTCGGCCGTCTCGCCGCCCGCGGACATGCGGTGCGAGCCGTCGTGAGCGGCTGGCGCGGTGCGGCCCCGTCAGCGACGCTCGATGGCATCGAGTTCGAGCGGGTCGGAAACCGGCACAGTTACGCATGGCGCGCCCGGAGCCAGGCGCGGAGGACCGTGGACGGCTTCGCCCCGGACGTGCTCGTCGAGGACATCAACAAGGTCCCGCTCTATTCGCCCCGGTGGGCCGGCGTCCCCGTTGTTGCACTCGTCCCGCACCTGTTCGGGGCCACGGCGTACGCGGAGGCGTCCATCCCGCTCGCGACGGCCGTGTGGGCCGCGGAACGGGCGATCCCCCGCGTCTATCGCGACTGTCCGTTTCAGGCGATCTCGGAGAGCACGGCGCTCGACCTCACGAAGCGAGGCCTGCTCGCCCGCGACATTACGGTCATCCCGCCCGGAATCGATCACGACACCTATCGTCCGGGCACCGAGACGGAGCGTGCGGCGGCGCCGACACTGCTCTATGTGGGTCGCCTCAAGCGGTACAAGGGCCTCGACGTCCTGTTCGAGGCGCTATCGCGGCTGAACGATAGGCTGCCGGACGCGAAGCTCGTCCTCGCGGGCCGCGGCAGCGACGAACGTCGCCTCAAGAAACTCGTCCGCCGCGCCGAACTCTCGCACCGGGTACGCTTTCTGGGGTACATCTCCGAGGCGGAGAAGGTCGCCTGGCTGCGTCGGGCCTGGGCTGTGGTATATCCCTCCCCGAAGGAGGGGTGGGGGATGACGAACGTGGAGGCGGCCGCGTGCGGCACGCCGGTGATCGCGAGCGACTCCCCGGGGCTGCGCGAGTCGGTGGCGGCGGGGGCGTCGGGAGTGCTCGCCCCTCACGGGGACGCCGCCGCGTGGGCCGCCTCGATCTGCGAGGTTCTCGAGGAGCCGTCGGTGCGCGAACGCCTCGGAACGTGCGGAGTCGCCCACGCCGCCCGGTTCTCGTGGTCGCGTGCAGCGGATGAGACGGAAGCGCACCTTTACCAGTCACTCGAACCCTGATGAGGACCGATGAGAACCATCGTCACCGCGCGTAACACCGATGTCTCCGACATTCGTGAGATCATCGAGGCGCGCTTTACGAATCTAACGCGCTTCGAGCCGCGCGCGTCGAAGGCGGAGGTCGTATTCACCGGAGAGAAGACGCAGGTACGCGCGGCGGCCGTGGTCAGCGTCGACCGCGCCCGCCCGGTGCACGGGGAAGCGGCGGGTCCCGACCCCCGCACGGCGCTCGACCGGCTGGCGGACAAGCTGGGAAACCAGCTCCGCCGCAACCATGACCGGTACAACGAACACTCCGCGCCGCCGATGGATGAACTGTTCGGGAGTCCCTTCGAGGCGGACGGAGAGGCCGGGTGACCCTCACGGTCGCGTCGCTGCTTCGGCGCAAGCGGGAAGCGTTTTCGCTCACGGTCGTAGCCGGCGAGTCCGGCCTCGAGCGCAGCATCGAGGTGCCCGAAGTCTCGTCGCCGGGACTCGCGCTGGCCGGCTACAGGGAGCGCTTCGTCTCCCAGCGGGTGCTCATCTTCGGCGAAACGGAGATCGCCTATCTCAAGAGCCTCCGCGCGTCGGAACGCGCCGCCGCCCTCACGTTCGTGTTCGAGTCCGGCGTTCCCTGCGCGATCATCACCAAGAATCAGACGCCGCCGGACGAACTCGTGTCCGCGGCGGAGGCGGCCGGCGTGGCGGTGCTCGAAACGCCTCTGAAAACCGGCGACTTCTACCGGCGGCTGCAGCCCTATCTCGAGGAAGAGTTCGCACCGCGCACTTCCCTCCACGGATCTCTCGCGGACGTGTACGGGATCGGTCTCCTCTTCATCGGGCCCTCCGGTATCGGCAAGAGCGAGTGCGTGCTCGATCTCGTGGAGCGGGGCCACCGCCTCGTCGCCGACGATCTCATCCTCGTACACCGCCGCCAGAGCGACATCCTTCTCGGGCGCGCGCACGAACACCAGCGCCACCACATGGAGATACGGGGCGTCGGCATCATCGACGTGCGCGCCATGTTCGGCATCCGGGCCGTGCGCCAGCAGAAGCGGATCGAAGTCGTCGTCGAACTCGAAGTCTGGGGAGAGCGCGACGACTACGATCGAACGGGTCTGGAGGCGGAGGAGTGCGAGATCCTGGGCGTAGAGCTGCCGAAGGTCCGCATCCCCCTGAACCCGGGAAAGAACATCACCGTCATCGCCGAAGTCGTGGCCATGAACCATCTCCTGCGCTATTCCGGGGAAGATCCGGCGGCGGCTTTCGAGCGCGACCTCATCGAGCGCATGCGGCCGGTGCGGGACTACCTCGAGTCCGATGACGAATAGCCGGATCCGCGGCGTCGTCGTGGCGCACGCGGAACTGGCACAGGCCCTCGTGTCCGCCGTCGAGACCATCAGCGGCGTCAGAGGCGCCCTGCGTGCCGTGAGCAACGAAGGCCTGGGACCCGACGAACTCGCCGAGATCATCGGAGAGGCGGCGGGGGAGGCGGAGGCGATCCTTTTCGTGGATCTTGCGGGCGGCAGCTGCGGCCTGGCGGGCCTTCAGCACGTGCGGGAGAACCGGGACAGCGCATGGATCACCGGCGTCAACCTCCCGATGCTGCTCGACTTCGTCTTTCATCGGGACATGCCGGTCGAGACGCTCGTCCCCCGACTTCTCCGAAAGGGACAGGCCGGGCAGCGCGCGCACCCGCCTTCGCCCGCCGGGACCGACTGAGCGGGGCTCATGCCGCTCGAACTCCTGCGGATCGATGAGCGTCTGATCCACGGGCAGGTGCTCGTGGGGTGGGGACGGCCTCTGAACCTCGACTTCTACATCGTCGTCGATGAGGCTCTCGCTTCGAGCGAGTGGGAGCAGGAACTCTGGTCCAGCGCGCTCGCCGGCGAGGAGAATGCGGAATTTCTGGGGGTGGACGAGGCGGCGCGGCGCTTCGGGGAACTGGGCGCCCGGGTGGAGCGCGGTGCGCTCCTGACGCGGGATACGGCGACGATGCGGGCGCTGGCCGAGCGTGGCTGCCTCGACGGGCGGACCGTAAACGTCGGGGGTGTGTATCCCGCCGACGGGCGGAAGAAGATCCTCGACTACGTCCATCTCTCTCCGGAGGAAATCGAGGACCTGCAGGTGATCGGTGCGCATGCTTCCGTGAGCGCACGGAACCTCCCCACCGCCCGCGAGGTTCGTCTGGACGCGCGAAAGCTCCGATGACGGGGATCGAGCTTTCGGCCGGCGGCTGGGCGCTGGCCTGCCTGTGCGGCGCGGCCATCGGTCTCGACGGGGTGTCCTGGCCCCAGGCGATGTGGTCCCGGCCCATCGTGGCGGGCACGCTGGGCGGGATGCTCTTCGGGGCGCCCGCCGCGGGATGTCTGGTCGGAGTCTGGCTGGAAATCGTCCTGTCGCGGCATCCCCCGTTCGGCGGCGCGCGGCACCCGGAGACCGGGCCCGCCGCCTTCACGGCCGGGGCGGCGTACGCGGTCGCCGGCGGAGACGCCCCCGCCGGAATCGTCGCCGCCGTCGCGGTCGGGTGGGCGATCGGCTGGACAGGTGCCTACTCGGTAACCCTCCTCCGGCGCCTGACGCCGAGACTTGTCTCGCGGCCCGATGGCTTCCGCGGAGGCGCGGCCGCCCTCGCGCGACGCCACCGGCTGGCGATCGCTCTGGACGCGTTACGCGCCGGACTCCTCGTCTCCGCGCTCCTCGTACCGTCCGCGCTGTTTGTTCGCCTGCTGTCGACACAGCCTTCCGGCCCGCCGGGCGCCGCGTGGTGGCCCGTTCTCGCCGGGCTCGGCCTCGCCGGCGCCGCGGGCGTCGCGGCGCGCGGGCTCGGCGGGCGAGGCGGCCAATGGCCCGCGCTGGCTGCGGGGTGTCTCCTGGGAACCCTGCTCGTGCGGGTGCTCGCGTGAGGCCGCGCCGGAGGGATTTCGTACGCGCCATCTTGCGCAGTTTCTCCATCCAGGGTTCATGGAACGACCGGACGATGACGGGACCCGGGATGGCGCATGCGCTCGCGCCGCTGCTGGCGCGCATTCACGCGGACGACCCCGCCGCTTTCCGGCGGGCCGTCCAGCGCCACTCGCGAGCCTTCAATGCGCATCCGTATCTGGCTCCCGTGGCGATCGGGGCTCTCGCTCGCCTCGAATTCGATGGCGATGATCCCGATACCCGGTCGCGCTTCCGTTCCGCACTCCGCGCGCCGCTGGGGGCGTTGGGCGACGGGATCGCGTGGGCCGGATGGCGGCCCTTCTGCGCGTCCGCCGCGGCGATCGGGTTCGTACTTGGACTCGACCCGCTGTTCGCCGCCGGCGCTTTCCTCGTCGTGTACAATGCCGGCCACCTCGCGCTCCGCATCTGGGGACTGCGCTGCGGCTGGAAATCGGGCCGGTCCGTGGCCTCCGCGTTGAAGCGCGCGCCTCTGCGCCGAATCGAGAGAGCGCTCGCGCCGGCAAACCGGGTGCTCATCGGGGCCCTCGCCGCGCTGCTCGCCGGCCAGCTTCCGGGAACCGACCCGGCCCTGTGGAGGGACGGCGGTGCAGTCATCGCGGCGCTGATGGGTTACCTTGTCCCACGACACATCTCGGCGGTCGCCATGACGAGCCTGCTTGCCGCGTGCGCGGTGTGGCTCCTGTGAACGTCCCGACAGGCGGGCCAGCCTGCGGTGACGCCCGGCCCGACGCCGATCGTTCGCTCGACCGGAGCGGAAAATTTCTGTGACGATGCGACACGAAGCAGCGGTACGTATTCAGAACCGGCTGGGGCTGCACGCCCGCCCGGCCGCGGAGTTCGTTAAGCTGGCGAGCCGGTTCCGGGCCGAGGTGTGGGTGGAGAAGGATGAGATGGAAGTGAACGGGAAGAGCATCATGGGCGTGATGATGCTCGCGGCTGAGGCCGGCGCCTCCATCCGTATCCGGGCCATGGGGTCCGACGCGGAGAACGCCGTCGATTCTCTCACCGAACTCGTCCTGTCCGGGTTCAGCGAGGAACTCGACCCGGACGCGGACATGGATGGGTTTGCGTGAGCGAGGTCATTCACGGGATCGGGGCCGCGCCCGGGCGCGCTCTCGGCGTGGCTCGGCGGCTCGAGGGTCATGAGTGGCGGCCGGAGCACCGGACGATCCCGTCCGACGCCGTCGAGCGCGAAGTCGCGCGTTTCGAGGAGGCCCGGGCCTGGGCCGCCGACCGTGTCCGGGACACGCGCGAACAGGCCGCTCGTTCGCTGGGCGAGGTGGAAGCGAACATCTTCGACCCGCAGATCCTCATCCTCTCGGACCCCGACCTCGTCGCGGGCACCATCCGTTATATTCGCGAGAACTTTCTCTCCGCGGAGCGTGCCTTCGACTGGCGTCTGACCGAACTTCGGACGGCGATCATCGATGCGGGACACTTCATGGTCGTCGACCGCCTGGCCGACCTGCGGGACATTCGGTCTCGAGTCCTCGCGCGGCTCACCGGGCGCGATGAGGATCCGCTCGCTCTTCCGCAGGAGCCCGGGTTGATCGCCGTCGACGACCTCACGCCCAGCTTCGCGGTGCGCCTCGACCCGGAACTCGTCCTCGGCGTGGCGAGCGGATCCGGGTCCCGGACTTCGCACAGCACGCTCGTGGCCCGTTCTCTGGGTATCCCGGCGGTCGTGGGACTCGGTGCCGACCTCGCGAAGATCGAGAACGGTACGACCGTTCTCCTCGACGGAGGCAACGGTCGCGTCCTGATCGAGCCCACCGAGGCCGAGAAGGCGGCGCACCTGCAGATGGTCTGCCGCCTTTCCGGTCGCCCCGCCGCCGATCTCACCCGCGAACCCGCGCCCCTGCTGACCGCCGACGGGGTCCGTGTCCATCTTCGCGCCAACATCGACCAGCCGCACGATGTGCCCGCGGCCCGGCGCGTGGGCGCCGAGGGGGTCGGACTCTTCCGGTCCGAATTCCTCGTCATCGGACGGAGAGTGATTCCGAGCGAAGAGGAACAGTACGAAGCCTACCGCGAAGTCGTGGAGGGGTTTCCGAGCCAGCCCGTGACGCTCCGAACGTTCGATATCGGCGGCGACAAGTTCCCGCTCTTTCTCGACCTTCCTCCCGAGGAAAACCCCTACCTGGGCTGGCGCGCGATCCGCGTCTGCCTGGACCGGCCCCAGCTCTTCCGCAACCAGTTGCGCGCTGCGATCCGGGCCGGCGGACCGGAGGCCCGCATGCGGATCCTCGTCCCGTTCGTCATCTGCGAGACCGAGATCCTGCGCACGAAGAAAATCGTGGCCGAAGTCGCAAGCGAGCTGGGTCAGGCGGAACCGGTCTCCTTCGGCGTAATGGTGGAAACGCCCGCGCTTGCGGACACGCTCGATCTCGTGGGAGGGCACCTGGACTTCATCAGCCTCGGCACGAACGACCTCACGCAGTATTCCCTGGCCGTCGACCGCGGGAACGCCAGGCTCCAGCATCTTTCGAACCCGATGCATCCGGCGCTCCTCCGCAGCTACGAGCGGATCTTCAACACGGCCAGCGCCCTCGGCCTCGACATCGGCGTTTGCGGAGATCTTGCCGCGGAACCGGTGGGGCTCGCCCTCCTGCTCGCCCTCGGCTACCGGGACTTCAGTCTCGCGCCCGCGTCGATCCCCGAGGTGAGGGAACTTGTGGGGCTCCTTTCCGTGGCGGAACTGTCGGAACTGTGGAGCCGAGCCGGCTCCCTCTCCGGGATGCCGCGGGAACTCCTCTCACGGCTGGAGGACGCGATTCCCGTGGAGCCGTCACCGCTGTACATCTCCTGACGCCGGGTCGGCGACGTTGCCTCCGCCCGGTCGGGCGGCCACTATCTTGGCCGCTACGCCTCCCGCGGCGTTCCGCCGCAAACCTCCAGGTGGGAGAATCAGCCTCGTGAAGGGGATACAACCGTTTTCCTCCGAGTCCGTGACCGAGGGACATCCGGACAAGATCGCGGACCAGATCTCGGACGCGGTCCTCGACCGCATCCTCGCGGAAGACGACCGGGGCCGGGTCGCATGCGAGACACTCGTGACGACGGGCCTCGTCCTCGTGACCGGCGAGATCACGACGGCCGCCCGGATCGACATTGCGGCCATCGCCCGGGAAGTGCTGCGCGACATCGGCTATACGCGCGCGGAGCACGGGATCCAGTGGGACACGTGCAGCGTGCTCACCGCTATCGACGAGCAGTCGGCGAACATCGCCCAGGGCGTGGATGTCGGTGGCGCCGGAGATCAGGGGATGATGTTCGGATACGCGACCGACGAGACGCCGGAGCTGATGCCCCGTCCCATCATGCTGGCGCACGCGCTGGTGAAGCGCCTCGCCGACGTGCGGCGATCCGGCGGCATCGCCTGGCTGCGGCCGGACGGGAAGGCGCAGGTGTCGGTCGAATACCGGGACGGGGAACCGGCCCGGATCACTGCGGTCGTCATCTCGGCCCAGCACGACGGGGACGTCGCACCCGATGACATCGAGGCGGCGATCCGCGAAGAAGTCATCGGGCCCGTGCTTCCGGACGAGCTCTACGACGAAGACCGGGCACAGTGCCACATCAACCCCACGGGCCGTTTCGAGATCGGCGGACCGCAGGGCGATGCGGGCCTCACGGGGCGGAAGATCATCGTGGATACGTACGGCGGCGTGGGACGGCACGGCGGCGGCGCCTTTTCGGGGAAGGATCCATCGAAGGTCGACCGGTCCGCGGCCTACGCGGCGCGCTGGATCGCCAAGAACATCGTCGCTGCGGAACTCGCGCGGCGGGCGGAAGTCCAGCTTGCCTACGCCATCGGGGTCGACGAGCCCGTCAGCGTGATGGTCAACACCTTCGGCACCGGGCGCCGTCCGGACGACGAACTCGCCCGCCGGGTGACGGAGGTCTTCGATCTTCGGCCGCAGGCGATCATCGAACAGCTCGGACTCCGCAAGCCGATCTACCGCCGGACGGCCGCCTACGGGCATTTCGGCCGCGAACCCGACGGCGATGGGTTCACATGGGAGAGGACCGATCGGATCGATGCCCTGGCCGGCTAGTTCGGAAGGAGTCCGAAGGGGGCCGGAATGACGGAGTCCGGGATGCGGGAGGTTGCAGTGGCCAGCCTCGGGCTCGACAAGACGACGGGCGCTCCCGTCGTCATCCTCAAGGAAAAGAACGGCGAGCGTTTCCTCCCGATCTGGATCGGACCGGGCGAAGCCTCGGCGATCGCGATGGAACTCGCTGGAGTCCAGTTCACGCGTCCCCTCACCCACGACCTCTTCAACGCCGTGGTGCGCGGGTTGGACAGCGCCTTCGTCCGCGTGCTGATCACGAAAGTCGTCGACAACACGTACTACGCGTCGCTCGTGTTTCGGCGCGAAGGCGAATTCATCTCCATCGACGCCCGTCCCAGCGACAGCATTGCGCTGGCCCTTCGCGCCGGGGTCCCGATTCACGCGGCGGAGAGTCTCCTCGAAGCGAGCGCGTTCGAGATCGAGGAGACCGGGGTAGGGGGGGACGAAGCGCTGCCGCCCGAGACCGGGCCGTCCCGCGCCCCGGACGAACCGCTGAGCGACTACCTGAAGGGGCTGGACCCCGAAGACTTCGGCCGCTTCGAGCCCTGAAGGGCACGGGAAGCCGCCCGCCCGTGGCGCGGTTTCTTGCGCGCCGCGGACGGCGACGCTCATCTTGGCGGCGACGCGCGGACATGGAGGGGCAAACGGAAGTCGGTGAGAATCCGACGCGGCCCCGCCACTGTGAGAGGCCCTACCGAGCGGACGGCCTCGAGCCAGGAGACGTGTTCCTCCATGCCCCCGGCAGCCCGTTGCTGCCAACGCATGCTCTTCGCGGGAAGAGCGGGGTCCTCCGTCGCGCCGGATCCCGGCGCGCTCCCCCGTTCGGACTGGAAGCGGGGGATAGATGTCGGACAACATGGCCCGGTCGCTCGCCGTCCTCTCCGTGGTGCTCGCCACGGCCTGTGGCGCTCCCGGCACGGCGGGCGGGGATCGGGGCGACGCTACGGAGGACGTGGCTGCGCGGTTCGAACCGCGACGCATCGTCTCTCTCATTCCGACGGTGACGGAGATCCTCTTCGACCTCGGGGCCGGCGACCGGCTCGTGGGCCGCACTCGCTGGGGCGTTCATCCGCCCTCGGCACGTCGAATCCCCGACGTCGGCGACGGTATCCGCCCGTCGCTGGAGGCCGTGCTCGCCCGTGACCCCGATCTCGTGATCCTCTACGACGGGGAAACGAACCGGGAAAGCAGGGAGAGGCTGCAGCGCCTCGGCGTGCCGACACTGGCTCTTCGACACGATACCCTGGAGGACCTGCGCCGCAACGTCCTCCGCCTCGGCGAACTTGTGGGCTGTCCGGAGGGCGGGAGCGCGCTGGCCGACCGGATTGCGCGTGGGCTTGCCGCCGTCTCCCGGGCGACGGAAAGTCGTCCGCGCGTGCGCGTCTACTACCACGCCTGGCCCGACCCGCCGATGACGATCGGCGGCGGCAGCTTCATCGACTCGCTGCTCACGATCGCCGGCGGAGCGAATGTGTTCGGGGACATCGAAACGGCCGCGCCGCGGGTGAGTCTCGAGGCGATCATCGACCGCAATCCGGAACGGATCCTCGTCCCGGTTGCCCGGGAAGCCCTCACCCGCCGCCCGAACCTCGCGACGCGCCGCGGGTGGGAACGGATCCCCGCGGTCGCGGCCGGTCGGATCTCCACGCTGGATCGCGATATCGTGAGTCGCCTCGGCCCGCGCGTAGCGGAGGCGGCGTGGTCGATCGCGGAGGAGCTGCATGGGGAACTGTCGGCCACCGCCCCGGAGCCCGTCGCGACCTCCTGCTCGCCGTGAGGGGAACCGGCCGTGGGGCGCTCCTGCTCATTCTGCTTCTCGCCGCCGCGGTGGTCTCCGGCCTCTTGCTGGGGGCGGCGAACGTCGCACCCGCGGAGGTGTGGCGCGCGCTCACGGGCCAGGAAACGGATCCGTCGGCGCGGGCCATCGTCCTCTCGCTTCGCCTGCCCCGTGTCACGGCAGCCGCGCTCACGGGCATCGCGCTCACGATCTCGGGAACCCTGTTCCAGGCTCTGCTCCGAAATCCGCTCGCCGAACCCTATCTCCTCGGTGTTTCCTCGGGGGCTGCGCTCGGCGCGGTGCTCGCGCTCACCGCGTTCGGAGGCGTGTTGGGATATCTCGGCACGGTCGGCTTCGCCCTCGCCGGAGGCTTTGCCGCCATTGCCATCGTATTTCGCGTCGCGCTCGCCGTGGGTCGCCTCGACACGCACGTTCTGATCCTGGCCGGAGTCGTTGTGGCGGCATTCTTCGGGGCCGGCGTGATGCTCCTTCTCTCGCTCGCCGAACCGGACGCCACGCGCGCCGCGGTATTGTGGACGATGGGGAGTCTCGAGCGGGCGGGGTGGGAGTCCACGCTCGCCCTCGGCCTCGTCGCCGCGGTGGGTGGGACGGTGGCGTTTGCGCTTTCCCGTCACCTGAACGCGCTCGCACTGGGAGAGGAAGCCGCGGCCTATCTGGGAGCGCGGGTGGAGCTGGTCAGGCGCTGCGCGTACTTCATCGCCTCGCTGCTCGCGGCCGTGGCCGTAAGTACCGCGGGCGTCATCGGTTTCGTAGGTCTCGTCATTCCTCACGGCGCGCGCATGATCTGGGGCAGCGACCACCGACGCCTCCTGCCGCTCGGTGCGCTTGGGGGCGCCGCCGCCCTCGTCCTCGCCGATACCGTGGCCCGGATCGCGCTCCGGCCCCTCGAACTGCCCGTAGGCGTGGTGACGGCGCTGCTCGGCGTGCCGCTTTTCCTCGTACTCCTGAGGAGGAGTTATGCCTGAGTCGTCCGGTGACCGGGGGGACGCGGCAGCCTATCGGCTCGAGAACGTCACATTCCGCTATCCGTCCGCTTCCAGCCCGGCCCTCAAGGACCTGTCTCTCGAGTTCGGGGTGGCCGCCTTCACCGCGGTCATTGGGCCGAACGGAGCGGGGAAGAGCACCCTCGTGCGTCTGCTCGGGGGCATCCTCGACCCATCCGAGGGGTCGGTGCGCCTCGATGGCAGACCGCTCGTCTCCTGGGATCGCTCGGCGCTTGCCCGGCGCACGGCCGTCGTATCGCAAGACGCTCCCCCGGAGGCCCTTCGAGTAAGTCTCCATGGTTACGTCGAGCTGGGCCGAAACCCCTACGTGAGTCCGTGGGCGCCCCTCGCCCCGCGGGATCGGGAAGTGATCGGCAACGCGCTGAGGTGGGCCGGCCTCGAGCACCTCGCGCGCCGACCGCTCGCCGAGCTTTCGGGCGGAGAACGCCAGCGCGCCAAGCTTGCCCGCGCCATCGTACAGGAACCCGGAGTGCTGATCCTGGACGAACCCTCCGCCCACCTCGACTTCCGGCACGCGCTGTGGATCTTCGATGCGCTCCGCGAGCGCGTGCGGGACCGGGCCCTCACCGTCATCTGCATCACGCACGACATGCAGCTTGCGAGCCGCTACGCCGATCGAATGATCCTGCTCGCGCAGGGAGAGGCGGTGGCGGCCGGACCACCGGGCGACGTACTCGGATCGCCGGCCCTGGCCTCGACCTACGGCTGCGAAGTCCGGGTCGAATCGCTGGGAGATCTCGGGCACTCCGTGCTTCCGGTTCGGGCCCGTTCGCGGGGGGCGACAAGCGGCGCGTCGTCGCCGATACAGGTCCTCTAAACGTTGTTCTGACGGAAGCTCGCCGGACCGGGACAGGCGGCGCGGCGTCCGCTTGCCGTCCACGACCCGGGAGCGGACCTTGCCGGGAAGCACCCAACCGGTGGGCGCTGCCGCCGCCCGGGCGGCGACAGGTCGCGGACTCGAGCAGGTTGGGCATCACAGGAGCGGATCATGCGGAGACGTAGCTGGATACGGATCGGAGCACTGGCGGTCCTCCTCGGCGGGTGCGGCGGTTCGGACGGGACGGGACCGGATGGCCCCGACGTCGTATCTCCCGACCGGTCGGAATTCGCCGTTCTCAACTCCATCTCCGGAACCCTGCAGCAGTTCAACCGGATCGACGGCCGGATCGTCCCCTTTGGGCGGGACATCCAGATGGGGGCGGGGTTCAGGGGCCAGACGGTGGATTTCATTCAGGACCTGTGGGTAACGGCGTGGGACGCTCCGGAGGGAAGTAAGGTCCTCTTCGGATCCTTCTCGACCGACGAACAGACGACGGCCGTCTTCCCGAACAACGCCATCGTGGACCCCGGTAAACCCACCGTGATCTTCGATGCCGGCGGTACCGTTGGCGCACTCATCCCCGCTCGGGGGCTGGATGCGGTGTTCGTGGCCTTCCCGGGCACTCCGATGGCGCAAATCGCCGTCGAGGGTGTGGGCACCTTCGTGGAGAGGGCGATCCCGGCCGGGCAGTTCGTCGTCTCCGTCGATGCCAACCTCGATGACGAGGGGGACGGACGAGAGCCCCTCGGCCCTCCCCGCATCGCCCTGCACGAGTTCATCAGCGGCAGTTACTTCGACGAGTTGAGACTCCCGGAAGGCACGGTCGGGGCGACCGAGGCCATCGTGCTCGAAGACAAGATGCTCCTGCTGGCCGGCGGGGGGGTTGATCCGGCGACCTCCGCCCCGCTGGGGGACGGGAATCTCGTCGAGATCGACATGACGGCCCGGAGCGTGCAGGACGTGAACTCCCTTGGCGGCAACGGAATCTCCATGGAAGCCGGGCGGGACGGGCTCGTCTACGTCGTGCGAACGAAGGGCGTCGAGGCGACGGAGACGGACGTGCTGGCGTTCAGCTTTGCGATTCGGGCATGGATCAACGGGCCGGAGAACCCGATCCAGCCGCGCGACCGCGACGGTTCGAATCTCAGCTGCCGGGTCGCGGCCGCGTTTCTCGACGGCCAGATCCTCTGCGCCACCTACGTGACCGCGGGCCAGGGACGTCTTGTTCTCCTTTCGGCCGAGGGCGAGTTCATCGACGAGGCGCCGATCGGGGCGGGAACGACCGATATCCTGCTTCGTCCCAGCTGACCGCCGGGGCTGGCAGTCCGTGGCAAGAGCTCTGCGACGAGCACCTCACCGGGGGGCCAAGTGGGACTCGTAACGACCCGGGCGGTGGTCCTCCAGACGTACCGGTACAGCGAAACGAGCAAGATCCTGCGCCTGATGACGTGGGAGTTCGGCCCCTGCTCCGCGCTCGCCCGCGGTGCGCTGCGCCCTCGAAGCCGCTTCGGCGGCCTGCTGGAACCCTTCGTGGAAGGGGAGGCGACATTCTACCGACGGGAGGGACGCGACCTGCATACCCTCTCCAACTTCGAACTCCTCCATGACCGGCGTGGACTCGACCGTTCGATCGAACTCTTCACGATCGCGTCCGTCCTCTGCGAACTCGTGATGCGCCTCGCCCCTGAACACGACGATGCGGAGCTGTACCGCACGCTGTCGGAGGGTCTCGACGGACTCCACGGCCGAATCCGCGAGAGCGCAGCGGCCGGCGGACTCGAGTACGTCTGGGGTGTGGTCAACGCCCTGGGCTTTCGACCGGAGATTGAACGTTGCGTCGGCTGCCGGAATCCCATCGGAGCGACGGGCGCGCGCTTCGACTTCGAGGCGGGCGGGCTTCGCTGTGGTTCGTGTGGTCCCGTGGGGCCTGAACTCGATCCGGGCGAACTCGACGCCCTTCGGATCCTCGTGTCGGGCGGGCAGGCGGAACGGAACCGCGCCAACGGCCGCCAGGGCCGCTGGCTGGCGGAGTTCATCCGGCACCACGTGGCGGAGGGGGCACAGCTGAAATCCCTGCCTTTCCTGAGCCGGCTCGACTGAAGCCCCGTGAACGACCGGTGAGCATGCTGCGAGCGACGGCGTGAGCGATCGGCGCGGGATCGTTATCGGGACCGCCGGCCACGTGGATCACGGCAAAACCGCCCTCGTGAGGGCGTTGACGGGGGTCGAGACGGACCGCTGGCTGGAGGAGCGGAAACGCGGGCTCACGATAGACCTGGGCTTCGCGCGGCTCGACCTCGATCCCGACCTGGAAACGGGAATCGTCGACGTCCCGGGGCACGAGGACTTTCTCAAGAACATGCTTGCCGGGGCCACGGGCATCGATGTCCTCCTCCTCGTCGTGGCGGCGGACGAGGGTCCGATGCCGCAGACCCACGAGCACCTCGCGATTGCGCGCCTCCTGAACATCCGGCGCGGAGTCGTCGCGCTCACCAAGAGGGACCGGGTGGATGGGGACTGGCTCGACCTCGCAAGCGAAACGACCCGGGAACTGCTGGACGAGGATTCCGCCCGGGCGTCATGGGAGATCGTGCCGGTCTCCGCCCTGACGGGCGAGGGGATGGAGCCGTTGCGGGAAGCGCTGCGCAGGTCGACGGTGGGGATCCGCGCGCGCGGCGTGGACGACCGCTTCCGGCTTCCGGTCGACCGGTCGTTCTCGATCCGGGGCACGGGCACCGTGGTGACCGGCACGGTGTGGAGCGGGTCCGTGGGCGTGGGTGACACCGTGAGCGTCTTTCCGGGAGGGAACTCGGCCCGCGTGCGCGCGCTCCAGGTGCACGAAGATCCTCGTCCCCGCGTCACCGCCGGGCGCCGCTGCGCGGTCGCGCTCGTCGGCGTCGCGCCGGCCTCCGTGGAGCGCGGGAGCGTGCTCTTCGACGGGTCCGAGTGGAAGCCCAGTGAACGTCTCGGCGTCCGGGTGCGGGCGCTTGGGGGGCGCGACCGGCCCCTCCGTCACGGGCAGCGTCTCAGGGTCTACCTCGGCACCCGCGAAGTCATGGCCCGACTGCAAACGGCGGATCGCCGGCCCATCGCGCCCGGGGCGACCGCCTGGGCCGTGCTCGTCCTCGAGGCGCCGCTCCTCGCCCGGACCCGCGATCGGGCCATCCTCCGTTTCTACTCGCCGGTGACGACGATCGGCGGGATACGCGTGGCCGAACTGAACCCGCCACCCGCGTGGCCGGCGCGGACGGGAGCCTGGCGGCAGATTCTGGATGGCACCCCGGAGGAGGCGATCGCCGAGGCCGTGGCTCTGAGGCGTCTGCGCGGCCTCCCCGTTGCGACGTCATCGATCCTCCTTGGGCGGCGCAGGTCCTCGCTCGAAGCGGCCGCGGAGGAGGCCGACTGCGTGCGCATCGGCGACCGCTGGTTCGCGGCCGCGGCGACGACGGAAGCGATGGCGGCTGTGGAAGAGAGCATGGCCCGTCTCCACGCCGCGGACCGCCGAGCCCCCGGCGTGTCGAAGGAGGCCGTGCGTTCCGCGATGGCGCCGTTTTGCGATCTCGAACTGGCGGAGACCGCCGTCCGCCGACTCCTCGCTGATCGCCGGCTCGTCGAGAGCGGGCCGCGGCTCGCTCTTCCGGACCACGCACCCCGCCTCACTCCCCAGGAGGAAGAGGGGCACGCGCAACTCGTCCGGACGATAGAAGCCGCCGGACTGCAGCCACCGCTCGTCACCGAACTGGGTAGGACGCTGCGCTTGGACCGGGCCGTGCTCGACGACCTCCTGCGGCTACTGCAGGAATCCGGCACGACGAAGGCGGTCACGCCGGAACTGCACGTCGCCGCCGTCGCGCTTGAGGCCATGGAAGCGCGAGTAAGGGATCTTCTCGCCGATGGCGCGCCGGCCCCTCCCGCACGGTTCAAGGAAACGTTCGGGCTCTCGCGGAAGTACCTGATCCCGCTCCTCGAATACCTGGACCGGAAAGGCGTAACCCGGCGAACGGCGGAAGGAAGAGTGCTCTGCTAGACGACGTGATAGAGGAAACAGCCGCAGTATTCGCACGACTCGACGCGAAGATTGCGATCCGCTTCCGAGGCGCGGGCCGTGGAAACCGCCACGAAGCAGCCGTAGCAGATGCCGTTGATGACCGGCGCGACGACTCGCGGCGCCTTGTCGGCGATGCGGCGGTACCGCTCTCGGACCCCCCGCGTCAGCCTCTGCGCCAGTTCTTCGACTTTCTCATCGAGCGATCGGATCGCGTCTTCGATCTTGATGTCGAAGACCTCCGCCTCGAGGTCCGTCAGCGTTCCATCCGTGAGCTCCCGGCGCTGCATTCTCAGGTCCTGGATCTCGAGAAGCAGTTCGAGTTGCTGGTCCACTAGAGATCCTTCGCGTCGAGCAACGCGATGAACTGTTCCGGGGTTGAGATTTCCGCGAGCGCTTCCGGCACGTCGGCCTCCTTGCCGAACTGCGCAATCTTGCCCAGCACCGGAAGATACTGATTCGAGACTTCCAGCGGCGGCGCGACGATGAGAAAGACGTACCGAACGGGTTTCTCGTCGATCGCCTTGAAGTCGAGGCCGGACAGCTTTCGGCCGAACGCGACCCTCAGTCGGGTCACGACGAGGGAGCGGCAATGGGGGATCGCGATGCCGCGGCCGATCCCGGTCGAACCGAGATTCTCCCGCCGCTTCAACATCTTGTAGAGGATTCCTTCGGACTTTCCGTCGAGGCCCAGACACGATACAAGCTCCTTCAGGGCCTCATCCTTCGTCTCGGCCGCCAGGTCGAGGTTGATGGCGGACGGGACGAACAATTCACGAAGCTGCACTTGGATCTATATCTCCTCCCCGCGAACGCGGGGCGCATATCGAATCAACGGGAACCGACTCCGCGGGACCCGGCAAACCTCCGAGTATACCCGCGCCGGTTTCCGGCTGTCAAAGAATCTCCGGAGCCGCTCCGGGAACTTGCGCTGCCCGCCAGGATGAACGACCGTATAAGGCAGCCTTTGCGAGTATCAGGGGGGCGACACGGCTTCGACGCGTGAACCGGAAGCCGCGGAAGCGTGCCGAGGTGCCCGGGGCCTCGTTAAACACCGGGAAACCTTTAGATGCCAACGATGGTTTGGCTCTGGCTGCGTAACTCTACGTAGCCCGTCCCCGAGAGATCCGGGCCCGAGGACCTCCCGACGGACGTCGACGAATCGGGCTGGTTGCCCAGGCGCGCCGTGAGCCGCGGGTGACGAGAGCACGGCGAGAGCCGCGCAAGACGGCTGGTTTCGTAAGGGGTTGTTCGTGAGCCCTCGCGGGACGAGACTTGATCACGAACTACGCACGTAGATGCCGTGGCGGATGGGCTCGCGGACGCGGGTTCGATTCCCGCCGCCTCCATCCATCCGGGGCGCCTCCCTTTCCGGGAGCGCCTCGGCTTTTTTTGCGGCCGGCCCGTCGACGGGTCGAGGAGGTTCCGGATGATCGAAGAACTGCAGCGCAAGATCGGGGACGAAGCTGAGACGCTCCTCCACGAGCTGAACGTCATCCTTCCGAAAGAGATCGAGAAGGCCGTCGCCCAGGGCGATCTGCGAGAGAATTCCGAGTACACCGCCGCCCTGGAGCGGCAAGGTTTCGTGCGGGCGCGGCTCGATTATCTGGCGCGCCGAATGTCGCAGCTCGGGGAGCTGGATATCGAAAACATCCCGACGGACCGGGTCGGGTTCGGATCGAAAGTCGCCGTGCGTGATCTGGAGGATGACGAGATCGAGTCCTTCAACCTCACGATCGGCGACGACGTCGACATCGAGAACAACGACATCTCGATGGAATCCCCCATCGGCCGCGCGCTCCTCGGGAGGAGGAAGGGCGAACTCGTGAGCGTGAGACTCCCCGCCGGCGCGCGAGAGTTCGAAGTCGTCGATTTCGAGACGCTGCACGACCTCTAGCGGTTTTGCCGGCGGGCCGGGGACTAGAAAACCCGGATCGGCGGGATGAACTTGCCGGGGTTGGCCCGCACCTCGGCGAGGAACGCGTTCAGGTCCACCACCACCTTGAGCAGTTCCTCGTAGAGTGTCTCGTCGCTAACGAGTTGCCCGACCACTCCTTCGCCGCCCTCAATGAGATCCAGGATGGAATTGGCGCGGGTCGCGGATGAAGCGATCGCGCGATACAGGGAGTCCGACGCCAGCAGACGCCCGAGCGTCCCCTCGCCGGCCGCCAGCGCCCCCGTCACCGTGTCGAGGCGGGCGGTGGAGGAAACGAGGCGATCGTACAACTCCGGATCCTCGAGCAGACGGGCCAGCGACCCCTCCCCGTCCGCGATCGGTCCCAGCACGGCCGCGAGGTTTTCGTTGAGGTCGACGAGACCGTCGTAGAGCGCCTCGTCGACGAGGAGGCGTCCCAGTGAACCCTCGCCGCTCGACACCCGGGCCAGCGTCGCGGAAAGATCGTTCGAGAGCTGCGTGAGACCGAGGACGGCATCGGCCGCCTGGCCGAGGAGTTCGTCGTAGCTCAGCGCCGGCGCCGTGCCGATGGTATCTCCCGGGACGAGGATCGCCGAATCCGGAGATCCCGGTTCGATGTCGATAAGGCGGTCGCCGAGCAGTCCCTGCGTCCGCACGCGCGCTCGCGAGCCGCGCCGAATCTGCTCTCGGACGTCGACGTTGACCCCTAGCCAGACCGCGATCGCCGCTTCCGAGTCACCGCGCTCCTCGGGGGCGATGAACTCCACGCGCTCGACCTGGCCGACGCCCCGCCCGGCTACCTGGACGGGCGCTCCCGGGCGGAGCCCGGAAGCCGATTCCATGAGTGCCACAAGCTGATAGCGCTCGCCGAACACGTCCCCGATCCGGCCCACGAGCACTGCGCACAACGCGAGAAGGACGAGAGCGACGATGATGACGAACCCCACGCGCATCTGGTCCCATGTGATCGGCTCCGATCGTCGCATCGTATCCTTTCGCCCCCGGTTAGCCGCGGAAGGCCCGCACGTAGCGGTCTTCGGTGGCGTGCATCTCCTCCGGCGTTCCGCTGAAGATAATCTCCCCGTCCTTCAGGAGCGCGGTCTCGGTCGCGATTCTCGATGCGGACCGCACATCGTGGGTCACTACGACCACGCAGACGTTGAGTTCCCGCCGCAGCTTCAGGATCAGTTCGTCGATCCGCCGCGTCGTGATCGGATCGAGGCCGCTCGTCGGTTCGTCGAAGAGGAGGATCGGCGGTCTGTGCACGATCGCCCGCGCGATAGCGACGCGTTTACGCATGCCTCCGGACAGCGCGGACGGCAGCAGCGGGAGCACCATGGTCGGGTCGAGGTCCACGAAGGACAGCACCTCCTCGACGCGCTCCCGGATTTCATCATCCCTCAGCGTCGTATGCTCATAGAGCGGGAAAGCCACGTTGTCGAACACGTTCAGGGAATCGAAGAGCGCCGATCCCTGGAACACCATCCCCATCCGCTCCCGCAGGGCCAGAGCCTCCGGGCGCGAAACCGCGCTGATGTCACGCCCCTCGATGAGGACCTCGCCGCGGTCGGGGAGGAGGAGCCGGAGCATGAGGCGCAGGATCGTCGATTTCCCGACGCCCGACCCGCCGAGGATGCAGAGCGTCCCGCCCCGCGCGACGCCCAGCGAAACGCCGCGCAGTACCTCGTGATCTCCGAACGAGAGCCACACATCGCAAAGCTCGACGATTTCGGGTCCCCCGGACCCGCTCCCGTGGGTTTCCAGCTCGCGGCGAATCTCGTCGCGCAACTCCGCCTCGAAGGCCTCGCTTCCCGGCTGCGGCGCGCCGGCCGGCGTGTGGTCGCTCATCGTGGATCCTCGCTCACCATTGGAACATGGCGAGCAGGATCTGGGTGAGGAAGTAATCCGCCGCAAGGATGAGGATGGACGAGGTCACCACGGCCCGGGTCGTCGCCCGCCCGACGCCTTCCGTGCCGCCCTCGGCCCGAAGTCCGTGGAAGCAACTCGTGAGCGCGATGATCCCGCCGAATGTGAAGGGCTTGACCAGTCCCTGAATCAGGTCGATGGGGACGACCCTGAGCACGAAGCCGCTCTGGGCGAGGGTTTCCCACACGGAGTTGATATACAGCTGGGCCGTGAAATCCAGCGTCAGCACCGCGATGAGGAGCCCGCCCAGGATGGCCACGGCATCGCCGATGATCGTGACCACGGGAAGCATGACCAGAGCGGCGAGAAGACGCGGCACGACGAGTTTCCGGATCGGGTCCACACCCATCGTGCGGAGCGCGTCGACCTGCTCCGTGACGCGCATCGCACCCAGAGCCGCCGCCATGCCGGCTCCTGCGCGGCCGGTGACGATGAGCGCCGTGAGCACGGGGCCGAGTTCGCGAATCGTGCTCGCCCCCACGAGGCGGCCGATGTAGACCGTTGCCCCGAAACGTTCCATTTCCACGGCGGCCTGGAGGGCGAGGACCATCCCCGTGAAGAGGCCCGTCAGCATGACGATGAAGATCGAGGCGACGCCGATCGTGTCCATCTGCTGAACGAGGTCGCCGCGATAGAAGGGCTGACTCAAACAGGCCTTCGACACGCGCACGAGAAGCCTGCAATAGGCCTCGACCGCGAAGGCCATGCGGAACACGGCATCGCGAGCAAGTTTTGCGGCGGAACGGCGGGCGGAGCCGTTGGGCACGATCTTTGGCACTCTCCGGGGGATCGAAGTATGTTCGCCCGACCGCCAGAACGCGTTCGAACGCAACGACCCGCCTCCAGCGATGAGGCGTACGGGCGAGGTTACCGGCTCCCACCGACCCGATGCAAGGCAACGGCAACCCGCGGGTATTCCGCGCCATGCCCGGTGGCAGCGGCCGATCGTCCGCCCCTGAAAGGAGCCTCGAGCCATGCAGACCGGACCGGTCCACACCGACCATGCACCCGCCGCCGTCGGCCCCTACTCCCAGGGATACTGGGCCGGTGAGCTGTTCTACTCCGCAGGGCAGGTGGGGTTGGTGCCGTCCACGGGCCAACTGGTGGGCGCCGACGTCGTCTCCCAGGCGGAGCGTGTAATGACGAACCTCGCGGCCGTGCTGGACAAGGCCGGGCTCGCCTTCGGAGATGTCGTGAAGACGACGATCTTCCTCGCGGACATGGGCGATTTCGGTGCCGTGAACGAGGTCTATGCCCGCCACTTCGAGCCGCCGTATCCCGCGCGCTCGACCGTCGCCGTGGCCGCGCTGCCCCTGGGAGCCCGGGTCGAGATCGAGGTGATCGGCCGAGCGCGGTCGGCCACCTGAGATCGATCGGACCGGAATGACGACGACAACGGATGTTCGGGAGCGGATGGTGACTGGTGTCGCCTGCGGTCTTCAAAACCGTTACGGGGCGTTCGCGCGTCCCGGGTGGGTTCGATTCCCACACGTTCCCGCCACCTTCGCGCTCGCGGCCGTGCTTCTGCTCGGCCACCTTCCGGACCCGTCGCCGCTGCGGGCGCAGGATCCTCCGCCTCCCGAGGCGATCGCCGATTCGGCCTCCGCCGAAACGGGCGCCGTGGCCGACACGACGGGCCGGCCTCCCCCCATCTCTCCGCTTGACGCCTTCGGCCGCTCCCTGATTCTCCCGGGTTGGGGGCAACTGGAGGTCGGACGACCGGCGCGCGGCGCCTTCTACTTCGCCGCCGAGTCCATCTTCCTGTTCATGGTCTTCAAGTCCGACGCGCGGCTCTCTGCGGCGAAGGAGGAGCTGCCGCTGAACGAAGAGCGGATCTCGAACCGGTCGGGGCAGCGCGAAAACTGGATCGTCCTCGCCGGGTTCATCGCGTTTCTGAGCGGTCTCGACGCCTGGGTGTCCACCCAGTTCTGGGACTTCGAGCCCTCCATCGGCCCGCCCGCCGACGGGTCCGTCGGGATCGCCCTCGGCTTCAAGGTGAATTTCCCCTAGCCTTCGCCGGGTCCCCGGTATGACTCCAGGCGGATCTCGTCCGGCGTCACGACGGCGAAACTGTTGTGATGCAGCCAGTCCCCGGAGTTGAGATAGAATCTCCCCGGTGCGAGTTCGGCGACCTCCGGCCGGTGCGAGTGTCCGAACACGACGAGGTCCACGTCCTCGTGAGCGGCCAGCACCTCGACCGCGTGCCGAGCCAGGAGTGAAGCCCGGGGCGACTCGTTCCGGGCCCCTCCCGCCTGGGCCCGCCGGGTCCCGCTGGCGAGCCGGGCGAGGGGGAGTCCGAGATCGGGGTGAACCCACCGAAAGAGTCCGCGTCCGACCGAACTGCGGGCGGCCCGGCGGAGAATTCGGTAACCCCAGTCCGCGGGGCCGAGTCCGTCGCCGTGCGCGATGTACGCGCGCCGCCCTCCGATGCGTCGTCGCGCCGGCTCCGCGAGGACTTCGATCCCGACCTCGTCGCGGAGGAAACTTCCTCCCCATGCGTCGTGGTTGCCGCCCATGAACAGGATCCGCATGCCGCCTTCCACGAGCCTCCGCAGACGGACAAGGACGTCGAGCTGACCGCGCGGGATCACCTGACCGTACTCGAACCAGAAGTCGAACAGGTCGCCGTTGATGAGGAGTTCGTCGCCCCAGCGGTCGGCCTCGTCGAGAAAGGCGAGGAACGCGCGCGCGTTCTCCTCGGCGACGGCCCCGAGGTGGATGTCGGACACGACGACGGTGCGTTCGGGCATGGGGCCGAAGCTCGGCGCGCCGGGCGCGGTGCGTCAAACCCGCCAGCGGGCCGCGGCGCACCCATGGCGGAAAAAAGTTCGACACCCGGCGCGTCGCGGGAGCATATTGGGGGCATGGAAGACGCAAACGGAGTCGGAACGACGGAAGTGCGCGTGCGGTACGCCGAGACCGATCAAATGGGTCGTGCGCACCACCGCCACTACCTGGTGTGGTGCGAACTCGGGCGGACGGCGCTCATGCGCGAGCGCGGCGTGTCGTACGCTGAACTCGAGCGCGGAGGTCTGTGGCTCCCGGTTTCCCGGGTCGAAGTCGAATACCGGATCCCGGTCGAGTACGACGAACTCATCCGGATTCACACACGCGTGGAACGCGTCCGAAGCCGTGAAATCGTGTTCGCCTACCGGATCGCGCGCGCGTCCGACGACGCGACGCTCGCGCGCGCCCGCACCGCCCTCGTGTGCACCGACGCGCGGGGCCGTCCCCACCGGTTTCCGGAGGCGGTGAAGCGGCAGTTGGAGACCCTTCCGACCGCCGCTGCCCCGCATTCCGCCGCATGAACCGCGCCCCGGCCCGCCTCGCCCTCTGGCCGCTCCTCCTGCCGTTCGCCGCCTGCGGCGGGGGGGTGGAGCGCGGGGCCCCGATGCCCGATGCGGAAGAGGTTGCCCGCCGGGCGCGCGCGAGTTCGGGTACGGAACAGCCGATGCACGTCATCTTCCGGTGGGACTACACCGGCGAGCGCGGGAGCTTCCGCGGCGATGGCGCCGCCCGCGTGAACCCGCCCGACCGCTTTCGCCTCGACCTCTTCTCGACGGGTGAGGGAAGCCTCCAGGCGACGCTCGTCGACGGGGTCCTGGCCACGTCCGGCGACCTCGAGGGCGTCGAACTGCCCCCGACCGTCTTCCTCTACGCGATGGCGGGGGTGTTTCGGCCCGGCGACGTGCCTCCCGCCCGCGGGTTCGAGGTCTCCGGGCTCAGGGTCCTCGAGTTCGCGGTCGAAGGAGGCGGGACGCGAAGCTATTATCTTGGAGAGGGACGGATCACCCGCCTCGAGGAGCGACGGGCCGGCCGCCGCGAGCGGTGGATCGAGCTCGAGTGGGGGAACGACCCCCGTTGGCCCCGTGAAGCCCGTTATCGGGACATCGTGGACGCGAGCGGGGTACGTTGGGAGCTACAGAGCGCTACGGCTCAATCACAACCATATGATGAGGAACACTATGTCCTGCCGATTCCGCGCGGGAGCGATGGCCGCGATCGTGATGCTCACGGCGCTGGCGGGGTGCTACAGCTTCTCCGGCGGCGGCGGGCTGCCCAGCCACATGCGCACCGTCTGGGTCGCCCCGATCGAAAACGAGAGCACCCAGTTCGGCATAGCGGAGTCCCTGATGGACGAACTCCTCACGGCGGCCCGTCAGCGGCTGGGGCTGCGGCTCGCGTCCGAGGAGGAAGCGGATGCGGTCATCACGGCGCAGATCCGGCGCTACGCCGATGAGGCGGTCAACTTCGACGCCGTCGGGGGCGTCGGCGCGGACGTGTTCCAGCGTCGCGTGACCGTCAGCGTTTCCGTGGAAATCCTGGACGTGGCGGAGAACCTCATCATCTGGGGCAATCAGAGCCTGACCGGAACCGGGGAATACGAACCCGGAAACGAAACCGAAGACCAGGCGCTGATCGTCGCGCTCGAGAACCTCGTCCAGCAGATCGTCGACGGCGCGCAATCGCAGTGGTAGACTGACCGGCG
>NZ_CANPVT010000051.1 GCF_947581735.1 Candidatus Palauibacter soopunensis | reverse complement strand
GCGGGCGAACGCGCTCGCCGGGACGATGCGGAACGCGGCTTCGCTGAACCGGGCCACGCTTCGCGACGGGCTCCTGTTCCGCGTCCCGTCGTTCTACCGGTAGGGGCGCGACGGCCATGCAACTGCCCCCGCAGTCCATCGACCCGAACGTCCCGGCCCAGATCCCGGCCGATCAGCTTCAGGACTTCAAGAGCTTCCTCGACGTGGTGCTCGACACCGTCGTCGGCGGGGCCGCGCCCGACGTTCACACGCTCGGGCTCCAGCTCTGGGGCGGGCTCGCCGCCGTGATGGTCGCCTGGACCGGCCTCAAGATCGCGTTCAGCGGCACGTTCCAGCCCTGGGAGATCGTCAAGCTCGTGATCGGGATCGCGATCCCCCGCACCCTGCTTCACTACTACGTCGTCCCGATCCCCGGCGTCGGGCTCACGTTCCCGGCCATGGTCGCCGGAGGCGGGATCTGGCTCCAGAACCTGTTCCTGTCCGACGTGGTGTCGGCCGGGTACACCGAGATGGCGGCGCTCGTACAGGCGTACAGCGCGCACCTGAGCGCCGCGTGGTCCACGGGCAACCTGCTCTCGATCGTGACGGCGGGAACGACCGTGATCTTTTCGTCGTTGGTCACGCTGGTGATGGGCGCCTCGCTCGTGTTCTGCCTGCTGGCGCTCTTCTGCGTCACCTACGCGCAGGTGATCTGGGCGCAGGTCGCCATCGCCATCGCGATCCTGCTCGGTCCGGTGTTCATCGCGTTCCTGCTCTTCGAGCCGCTCTCGTTCCTGTTCTGGGGATGGTTCCGGACGCTGATGGTCTACACGCTCTACGGCGTCGTGGCCGGGGCCGTGCTTCGGGTCTTCATGGGCGTCGGCATGGGCTACATCACGACCTACGCCGATGCCCTCATGGGCACGGGAACGGCGGACCCGTTCGAGCTCTGGCTCTGGGCCGTCGTCCTCATGCCGCTCGTCGTCTCCGGCCTCATGGCCGGGCTCAAGGTCGGCGAACTCGCCTCGATGCTCGTCTCCGGTTCCGGCTCCGCCGGGTCCGGGTTCGTCGCGCTCGTCATGCAGGGAGCCGGCAAGGCCGCCGCCCCCGTCAAGCCCGTCTGAGATCCTTGGAGATGCCAGGAATGAGAAGAGCGCGAATGAACGGAGATGGAGACGCGGGCCGCGAGTACGCCGAGATCTGGGGCGAGGCGGTGCAGGCGAACCGGAAGCTCAGAACGATCCTGATCTTTCTCTCCGCCAGCTGCGTCCTCGGCGTGTTCGTCCTGCTTCGTATCGCGGGCGCCGAGCCGCCCAAGCCCATCGTGATCCGCGTTGACGAGGTCGGTCGCGCCGAAGCGGTGGCATACGAGGCCGCGACCGCGCAGGCGGACCCGCTCGACCCGACGACCAAGTATTTCCTCAACCGATTCGTCGCGGACTTCCACTCGCGGCGCCGGGCCACGGTCGAGGAGCACTGGACCCGGAGCCTCCGGTTCCTGAGCACGGAACTCGCCAACGCGGCGTTCGCGCGCGACGGCGACGAGGTCGCGGGTGTCGCAGCCGGGACCGCCGAGACCGAGCGCCAGGTCGAGCGGGTCGTGCTCCGGATCCACCCCTCGCCCGAGCCGCCGCACGGCGCAACGGCCGACTTCGAGCTCGTGCATCTCGCGGCCGCCCGGGAGGTGCTGCGCGAGCGCTGGTCGCTCACGCTCCGGTTCGAGTTCCTGGACTCCGTCCCGCCCGAGCTGGTCGTCCACAACCCGATGGGACTCCTCATCACCTACATGCAGGCCGACCGCGCGCTCGTGACCGGGGACGAGCGATGATCGGACACCTCAAGGGGCGCGAGAAGGCGCTCGAAGCGTTCGGCTGGACCGGAAGGAAGGCCGAGTGGATCGCGCTCGTGTGCCTGCACAGCGGGGTGTTCACCCGCGCCCAGTGCGGACGGTTCATGGACGCGCACCCCGAGCAGGTCCGCCGCGTCGTCCACGCGCTGATCGAGCGCCGGGTCGCGAGCGAGGAGACGGAGCCCGGCATCGCGGGCATCGGCCGCGTCTGCCGGATCTTCTCACGGCCGGTCTACCGGGCGCTCGGAGCCGAGCACATCCGCCACCGCCGCGGCGCCTCGACCGAGGTCCTCATGCGCCGCCTGCTCTCGCTCGACTACGTCATCGAGCACTCCGATCTTCCGTGGCTCCCGACCGAGACTGAGAAGGTCTCCGCGTTCGACGCGCTCGGCATCGGGCGTTCGCTGCTGCCCGTGCGCGTGTACCGCGGAGCGGCCCGCGAGACCCGGCGCTACTTCCCCGTCAAGCTGCCCGTCGCGCTCGACTCGACCCGGGCCCTGTTCGTCTACGCCGAGCCCGGCCACGACACCGCCACCGCGCTCCGCTCGTGGGGCCGGGCGCACCGCGGGCTCTGGCGCGCGCTCCGAAGGATGGGCCGGTCGGTCGAGGTCGTGGCCGTCGCCCGCACCGCGCGCGAACTGGAGCGGGCACGCCGGGTGACGCGCGGCTGGGCCGGGGCCACCGGCGCCGGCGAGCCCGACGCCGGGACGGCGGAAGAACTGGCCCGGATCGAGCGGGCGATCGTGCAGGGCGCGGTCCACATCCTCGAGGAGTTCGGCGGCCTCCAGGCCGCGCTCAAGCGCAGCGTCGCGCTGGAAAGACAAGCCCGCCGGCAGGGCGGGTGCGGATCGATCGACCGCGGCGTCGGCTGGCGGACCGAGCGCCTCGCGAGGGTTCGCTTCCGATGAGCGGAGCGCCTGCCCTGCCGCACCGCGGCGTGAAAACGACGCGGGGGGTCGTTTCACGAATCCGCGCTCCGGCGATTCACGCCGGGCGTTCCGCTGATCCGCTTGCACGGTTGCGTCTTGCGGCCTCGCGGCCCGCCGGCCTGTTGCCGGACGGGCCGCATCGGCCGTGGCGGGAGCGACCCCCCTCGCCAGAGGCTCGGTACGGCATAGCGGCGAGCATGTTTTCACACCCTCGCCCCCATGCCTGGGTCGCTCCCGCAGCATCGATCCCTCCGGGAAGGGTGTCCGCTCCGTGAGGCCGTGGACGCTCGTCCTCATCGGAGTCGCGCTCATGGCGCTCGCCTGGCGCGCGTTCCTCGCGCCGTTCCCCGGTCCGGGCGGTAACCCGTATCTTGACCTGATCGCCGACCGCGATCCGGGCCTCCACCGGGCGATCCACCTCTGGCACTTCATGGCGCCCGGCGTGGCCGTGTTCCTGGCCGGGTCGATCGCGCTCTCGGTCTCGCGCGTCTGGATGCGGCCGCTCGCGAGGGGGCGCAACCGAGGCAGGCTCCCGGCGTGGCCCACGTCGCCCGCCGACGACGCGCCCTCGCTCGTGATCGGCGAACTGCACCACCCAACCGCGGCCACCGAGAGCGTGCGGCCCTCCTGGCTCGTGATCCCCGAAAAGGGGCTCTACACCGGCATGCTCGTCGTCGGAGCGGTCGGCACCGGCAAGACGACCGCGTGCATGTACCCCTTCGCGCGGCAGCTCCTCTCCTGGCAAGCCGACGATCCCGGCCGCCGCGCGGGCGCGCTCGTGCTCGAAGTCAAAGGGGACTTCTGTCATCAGGTGAGGCGGATCGTCAAAGACGCCGGGCGCGGGGACGACTACCTGGAGATCGGGCTCGGCGGCTCGCTCCAGTGGAACCCGCTCGACGACCCGCTCCTCGACTCCTACTCGATGGCCTACGGCGTGGCCTCCCTCATCAACCAGCTCTTCGGCAAGTCCCGCGAACCGTTCTGGCAACAGGCGTACACGAACCTCGTCCGGTGGATCGTCGAGCTGCATCGGCTGCTGCCGGTGGGCTGGGTCACCCTCCAGGACATCTACCGCTGCACGGTGGACGCCGAGCTCTTCGCCGAGAAGATCGGCGAGGCGAAGGCCCGCGCCCTGCGGCTATGCCCCATGCGGGCCGTCATCGCCGCCAAGGATCTGAACGCGCACAGGCAGGCGCTGGAGGACTGGGGCTGGGAAATGGCGGGCACCGGCAAGGTGGCCTGCCGCCTCGATCCGGACCGCGCCGCGCTGCTCGCGGAGCTGAAGGTCGAACACCGGACGGAGCCGGTCTCCGGCGCCGCAGGCAGCGAGTACGCCGAGCAGGTGCAGGCCATCGAACGATGGTACCTGCACGACTGGATGGCGCTCGACGCCAAGCTCCGCACCTCGATCGTCGAGGGGATCAGCGTCTTCCTCTCGCTCTTCGACCAGCCGGACGTGGCCGCCGTGTTCTGCCCGCTTCCGCCGGGGGACGATGCCCCGGCCAAGCGGACCGACGATGGGGAGGGCGCACCGGATGTCCAGCCCATGCCGGGGCTCCGCCGCCGACTGCCGCCGCTCAGCGACCTGATCGAGGGCGGCAAGGTTCTTGCGCTCAACATGCCCGCGGGCGCGAACCCGGCGCTGGCCCGCGCCATCGGCGTGCTGCTCAAGAACGCCTGGATGCAGGCGCTGCTCCGAAGGCCCGCGGAGGCCGCGCGGCGGCCCGAACGCTACATGCGGCCCGCCGTGTTCATCTGCGACGAATACCAGGCGTTCGCGACCGTCGGCCAGGACGATCCTTCCGGTGACGAGAAGGCGTTCGCGCTCACGCGCCAGTGCCGGTGCGTGCCCGTGGTGGCCACGCAATCGATCTCCTCGCTCCGCTCCGTGCTCCCCTCGGGCGAGGCCTGGCGCACCCTCGTCCAGACGCTCCGCACCCGGATCTTCCTGTCGCTCTCGGACGAGGCGTCGGCCAAGATCGCGTCCGAGATGTGCGGCTCCGTCATGAAGACGCAGGCCTCCTACACGTTCACCGAGACGACGGGGAGGCCCGAGTTCTCGCTGCTCTCCGGCCGCGCGGGCGGCGGGCGCGGCACCATCGGCGCGAGCAAGTCGTTCCGCCGGCAGCGGGAACCCGTGTTCACGCCGCGCGAGTTCGGACTTCTGGCCAACTACCAGGCCGTCTGCCTCCCCTACGACGGCGTCAAGTCGCTCCCGGCCACCCGCGTCTACCTGAAGCCCCACTACCTGCCGAGGACCCAGGGCTACTGGCGGCAACGGGAGGAGGGGCGGATATGAAGCGCGCCAGCGGCGTCGGCCACCTCACTCCCTTCTTGCCGGGCCTGGAGGGTCTGCTCGGGGACCCCGAGGTCTCCGAGATCATGATCAACGGTCCCGGCAATGTCTGGATCGAGCGGGCCGGAAGGCTGGAGCCCCACGACGCGCCGGCCCTCACCGCCGCATGGCTCCACCGCGCGGCAATCCACATCGCGCGGCCGCTCGGGCTCGATCCCGCCGCGCGGCCGATCCTGGATGCACGGCTGGAGGACGGATCGCGGGTCGCCATCTGCACCCCGCCCGCGAGTCCCGAGGTCGCGATCACCATACGGCGGTTCGGAGGCCGCGCGTTCTCGGCCGAGGACCTCGTGCGGCTGGGCTCGCTGCCCGAAGACATCCTCGAAGCCGCCCGGAACACGCTTGCGTCCCGCCAGAACATCCTCGTCTCCGGCGGCACCGGCTCGGGCAAGACCACGCTGCTGAACGCGCTGATCGAACTGCTGCCCGAGGACGAACGCATCGTCGCGATCGAGGACACGCTCGAACTCAGGATCGACCGTGCCAACTGCCTCCGCTTCGAGGCCGGAGCCACCCTCTCAGAGACGCCCGTTGAGATCCGCGATCTGGTGCGGCACGCGCTCCGGCACCGGCCCGACCACATCGTCGTCGGCGAGGTGCGCGGCGGCGAGGCCGCCGACCTGCTGCAGGCGCTCAACACCGGCCACGGCGGGTCGCTCACCACCATCCACGCCAACAACGCGCGCTCCGCGCTCTCGCGGCTCGCGAGCTGCGCCATGCAGGCCGGAGACGCGCTGCCCTGGGAGGTCACCTGCCGGGGCGTCGTCGACGGCATCGCGCTCGTCCTGCACGTGGCCCGCCGCGGAGGCCAACGGTTCGTCGAGGACGCGCTCGAGGTCGGCGGCTACGACGCGGCCACCGGCCACTGGATCACCGGGCCGCCTGAAGCGGGCCGGAGAGAAGAACCCACACCGAAGGAGGTGAACCCATGAGCTGGAACGGCAGCACCATCCCCGTCGAGACGTTCGAGGACTTCGACCGCGAGCTCGCGCGCGACGCAGGCGACACGCTCGAAGTCCCGGCCTACATGGCCGAGGAGTACGGCCTCTTCCCCGAGGACGTGGGGAGCGAGGACGAGATCGCGGCCGCCTGGGGCGACCCGCACGGCGAGGAGGTGGACGCATGAACCACGACGAATACCACCGCAAGTTCGCCGACGCGATCATCGAGCAGATCAGGCAGGGCACCGCGCCCTGGCAGAAGCCGTGGGCGCCGGGCGAGCGCGTGATGCCCATGAACGTGGACACCGACCGCTCCTACCGGGGCGGCAACAGCCTGCACCTCGCCTCCGTGCAGC
>NZ_CANPVT010000050.1 GCF_947581735.1 Candidatus Palauibacter soopunensis | reverse complement strand
GCATTGGAAAGGTTGTCCGAGCAGTACGAAACGGAACAGCGGCGGCACTCCGGACAGATCGAAGCGTTGCGGCGGCACGTCGAAGCCTTGCAGCGGCAAGTCGAGCGGCTGAGCGGGCGGGTGACGGACTTGACCGGATACTCCAGGACCTACGGCGCAGGGCCACGGAGCAGGTGGAGATGACGCGGCAACTGCTGGAAAGGATACGAAGGCCGGGGCCGGACCGGGGTCATGGGCCCAGCCGGTAGCGGAGTCCCGGAAGCGGGAATCGGTCGGACGCTACGCGCATCGACGGAGGTTTCGGGCGTTATTGCACCGGCTCGAACTGTCCGAAGTACTCGAAGACCTTGCCGCTTATCTCGACGTTGAGCCTCTCGTCCAGAGAGTAGTTATGGAATAGCCAATTCAGCGCTTGGTAATGACGGCTCACGAAATCAGGCAGGTCAGGACCAAAGCTGACGACGCCTGGCCTCACCGGCGTGACCGAACACAGGCAAGATGCGATCACCCCCAGCGTCCCTCCGTCCGTGGAAAGGAAGTAGAACCAATAGGGGAATGCGTCGTCCAACTCAGTGCAGAAGCGCCGCACATCTGGGATGTCGCGCAGTTCTCGCGGGTCGTTGGTGTAACCGAAAAAGGCCAAGTCTACGCTACCCCGATACCGTTCGACGGCGTCCCTGTCAGCGAGGACGCGCGACAGGGTTTCCGCCGTACCGGACACGTCGAGCGCTTCCACGTCTGAGCGGTCTACCACCACGCGAAGCCAATCGGCGCCCACATCTTCCCGGAACCCCTTGCCAGCAGCCTCGTCGGTTACCCAACGGCCCGATGTGGGAGCGGCAATGATGTGGCTCCCGTCAGTGACCGCGTGAACCCGTTCATGCGTAGTCGAGTCCGGTACGTTCCCGATTCCGGTTGGATCGTACACCACCGTCTTCCCTGTACGAAGGCCAAATCGGCTACGTGGGAACGCGCCCTCCGCACGGGCGGCGGAGAACATCTCCTCCAGCGCCCCAACGAAGCTGTCCTCGGTGGTCTGGAAGAACGTGAGCTGTTGAAACTCGGTATGGTCCAGGAGTAGGCAGGGAATGCCCGTCTCGTCGAACACGGCAAGGACAGGTGGGCTACAGACTGGCCGCTCTGGATCGAACAGCTCTTTGACGATGACGAGCCCGAAGACATCGCGCCCGGACATGGAGACGCGACGCCGCTTCCCCTCGGTGACGATCTCAATGGACTGGCCAGATCGAAGGTGATTGATGGACCCTTTCAACTGGGCGGACGCGTTCTCGACGTGGTCCTCGGCAGTCGCCTTCTTGCGATTAATCGTCCGAGTCAGTCCCGACTCGGTGCTTGGGCTGTCCTTGGCCTGAATCAGGAGCAGGGTTTTGGTCGTCGCCACTAGGACGTCCACGAATTCTCGTCCGTTGTCGGCCCGCATCGGATTCGAGAAGACTTGGTCACCCCTGAACGGGCGATGCAGGGCCATGGCGATGTCAGGTTCGTTGAGATCGCCTGGGTTTTCGACATTCTCTTCCAAGCTGTCGGGAAACAGCCGCTCCCGCAGACGAATAGGGAACGCAGCAGCGTCGTCCGACCGCGTGCGAGTGCCGAACCGGGATTGCATCGCGTCGAGGACGTGGCGCGCTTGATCGAGGGTTGGCGACACGAAGCGAATCGCATCCGAGAGCACGCGAAAGCGATTAGCGTCGGGGTTCTCAACTCGGACGCCCAGTAGTTCCCGATTATGCTCGTCGAAGAAGTGGACGTAGAAGGAGGCCGACGAGAGCAGCCCCACCAAGTTTCGCGGGATCTCCGCGTTGACGAGCGGCGTCCGGATCACCAGGGGTTCTTCGTGGTCGTCGAAGAAGGCGGTCACCAGCCCGTACGTAGCCAAGCCGTCGACATGGACAGGAACCAAGTAGAAGCGGAATCCGCCGCGCACTCTGGCCGTTTGAGCCACCTCTCGCGAGGCTTTCACGACGAGAATCAGTCGTGAGTCGCCAACCCGGCGAAAGGGCATTAGGCCGGCTGGCATGTCCACGAGCCAGTCCAGAACCTCCGGGTTGGTGACGGTGAGCTTCATAAGGGAATCCCCGGAGTTTGGCCTAGCGTGTCGGGAGGGAGCGTTCGAGTGGAGCCGTGCCAACAAGCTTCGCGGAGGTTCTCCCCACGATCAAGAAAGGCCCCGGTCGCTCCAAAGGCGAGCCTGCGGCGTGTCCCTACTCGATCTCCCCAGCCCGACCGTCGGAAACCGCTCTGCCCGTGATGTCCTCACTCCGCGTTGCTGCGGCTCGTTGCGATCCGCTCGCGCATCCATTCGTCCACCTCGGCCTCGACCCAGCCCACGGCGCGCGATCCCAGCGAGACCGGCCGGGGGAAGCGCCCTTGCTCCAACCGCACGTAGATGTGCTCCGCGACAGGCCCGTGCAGGCTAGCACTTCCGGCAACCGCAGGAAGCGCACCTGCCCCAGCCTTTTCCGTTCGATCATACTCGTCATCGCTCCGTTCTCCTTCTATCAATAGTCGATCCCGGAATCATCCGGTCCTTGGGTCCTGTCGTCCCCGGACATGAACGCGAGCCCTGTCCCCTACCCGGACCTCAGTCGCCGGCGAGATACTTGGCCCAATCGTCCATGAGGCGACGCCGCCGCTCGAACAGGTCCGTGCGCCGGTAGGCAGCTTCGACCTGATTCCGGACCACATGCGCCAGCGCCGCCTCCGCCACCTCGCGGGGGTGGTCGGTCTCCTCTGCGGCCCAGTCCCGGAACGACGACCGGAACCCGTGCGGCACGGCCGCGATCCCGAGCCGCCGGAGCGTTCTGGAGAACGAGGTGCCGTCAACCGGATTGTCGCGCACGCTCGGGAATACATGGGGACCGCCCGCTCGACGGAGCGACCGCGCCTCGTCGAGAATCTCAAGCGCACGCCCGCTGAGCGGGACGCGGTGCTCGCGGTTCGTCTTCGTGCGCCCCGCGGGGATGGTCCACACTCCCGCGTCCTCGTCGATCTCGCTCCATGCGGCCCCCCGGGCCTCGCCTGAGCGAGTCGCCGTCAGCACGAGGAACTCGAACGCCAGCTTCACAACCGGCCACGCACTGGACGCCTTCACCTGCTTGATCGCGGACGCGACCTCCCCGTGCGGCAGCGCCTTCATGTGCTTCACAGCGTACTTCTGTGAGCCGAGCGCCGGGCCGATCCGGTGGCATGGGTTGTCCGGCCGGAGTTCCATAGCCACGGCCCAGTCCAGGACCGCGCGGATGCGCTGGCGGAGCTTCCGGGCGGTGGTCGCCTTCTCGTGCCAGATCGGAGCCAGAACCCCGATCACGTCGGTGCTCGTCACTTCCGAGACCGGCATCTCGCCGATTCGGGAAAAGGCGTGGCGCTCCAGGCTCTTCAGCCACAGCTGGGCATGGTAGGGGGAGCGCCAACCCGGACTTAACTGGTCCCGGAGCTTCCGCGCCGCCTCCGCGAAGGTGGGCACCGACTTGACCCGCCGCTTCTCGGACATAGGGTCGCCACCCTCGCGGGCCAGCTTCCGGTTCGCGAACGCTTTCTCGCGGGCTTCCTTCAGCGAGACCAGGGGGTATCCGCCGAGCCCGAGTTCGGTGCGGCGGCCCCGGATCGTGAGGCGCTGAATCCAGCCCCGGCTGCCCGTGGGCCGGACATCGAGATAGAGGCCGTTGCCGTCGCAGTACCGTCCGGCCCGGCTCACGTTGCGGACGAAGGCGGGCGTGAGGGCGTTGTGCGGATGCCGACCGCGCGGCTTGCGTTTCGGAGGTCGTCTCGGGAGCGGCATACCTACCATTATATCAGCCATCACATGGCGGATGCAAGGAGACGGTGAGGAACAGCGGCGGATCGTATCTCACGCTCCCTACTCATCATAATCCAATGTATTCAAGCGAGTTATGGACGATATGATATCTATCTGGATCGCCCTGTCTTATGAAAGCCTGCTGCCAGAACGGCTCGCGGGACTTGCCGAAGAGCTGGTTGATGAGAGAGGCCACGCCGTAGGCCATGGAGTAGGAGTCGAGCAGCGGATCGTCGAGCGGGTTCCATTGCAGCGAGCCGCCGAGCCCGATCTCGAGGTAGTCGTCCCCGCGCCCGGCGTCGTCGAGGATGCGGCGCACCTGGTGGCAGAAGTCCCCTTTGACTTCGAGCACGAGTGCGCCCGCGCGCCGCGCGGGATCATCGGCCTGCCAAGAGAGCAGCTGCCGCGCGAACGGGTACATGCAGGCGGTCGTCTTGCCGGTGCCGACGGCTCCGACGACGAGCATGCCCGTGTAGAGCCCCTTCTCGGGAATGACGAGCCAGGACGGCCGCACGCTTTCGGTGGCCACGGTCGGGTGGTGCAGTTCTCCGATCACGAGCGAGGGCGTCTCGTCCTCAGGAGAGGTGGGCCAGTCGGGTAGCTGCCCCTGCGCTCCGCGTCCCCGCCGCGGCTGGATCCAAACGCGTGAGACGGAGAGCGCGATCGACCCGGCCAGGAACACGGCCACGCCGGGCGCGAGGAAGTGCCAGAGGTGGATCGCCCGGTGCAGGCCCGGATCGCGGTCGGCGATCAGGTCGAGGTAGGGGTTGCCGCCCGGGCCGGGGAACGGCGCGAGGAACGCTCGCCAGCCGAGCGCCACGAGCGCGATTCCGATGAGGACGAGCGTCCACGGCCTCATCGTTGCGACACCCTTCCCGGAGGGATCGATGCTGCGGGAGCGACCCAGGCGTGGCGGCGAGGGTGTGAAAACACGCTCGCCGCTACGCCGTACCGAGCCTCTGGCGAGGGGGGTCGCTCCCGCCACGGCCGCAGCGGCCCGTCCGGCAACGCACGGGCGGGCCGCGAGGCCGCAACACCCCGCCGGGCAAGCGGATAAGCGGAACGCCCGGCGTGAATCGCCGGAGCGCTGTTTCGTGAAACGACCCCCCGCGTCGTTTTCACGCCGCGGACGGGCATAGGGCGGGGGCCGGTCACCGGAACCGGACCCCGTTGAGGCGCGCGGTCCGCCATGCGGCGCCGCGGTGGATCGATCCGCGCCCGGCGCCTTCACGGCGCGCCTGCGCTTCGAGCTCGATGCTGCGCTTCAGGGCGGCCTGGAGCCCCCCGAACTCCTCGAGTACGTGGACCGCGCCCTGGACGATCGCGCGCTCGATCCGGGCGAGTTCGTCGCGGATCCCGGGCCCGGCGTCGCCGGGTCCGGCGGGCTCGGCCCAGCCTGCGATCACGCGCCGGGCCCTTTCGAGCTCCCGGGCGGTTCGGGCCACGGCCACGACCTCGACCGACAGGTCCAGCCTGGCGAGCGCGCGCCATAGCCCGCGGTGCGCCGTGCCCCAGGAGCGGAGCGCGGTGGCGGTGTCGTGGCCGGGGTCGGCGTAGACGAACAGGGCGCGGGCCGAGTCGAGCGCGACGGGCAGCTTGACGGGGAAATGGCGCCGGGTCTCCCCGGCGGCGCCACGGTACACGCGCACGGGCAGGAGCTCGCGATCCAGCCCGAGCGCCTCGAACGCCGCGACCTTCTCGTGCTCCGTCGGGAGCCAGGGCAGATCCGCGTGCTCGATCACGTAGTCGAGAGAGAGCAGGCGGCGCATGAGGACCTCGGGCGAGGCGCCGCGCCGGTGGCGGATGTGCTCGGCGCCGAGCGCCCGGTACACCGGGCGGCCGAAGATCCGGCAGACGCGGCCGATGCCGGCCAGCCCGGGCTCGGTCTCCTCGCTCGCGACGCGCCGCTCGATCAGCGAGAGCACGCCGCGCCGAATCTGTTCGGGATGCGCGTCCGCGAACCGCGCCCACTGCGCGCGGGTGAACACGCCGCTGTGCAGGCACACGAGCGCGATCCATTCGGCCTGCTTCCCCGTCCAGCCGAACGACGCCAGCGCCTTCTCGCGGCCATTGAGATGCGCGATCATCGCTCGTCCCCCGTCACCAGCGCCCGGTCGGCCTGGAGGTAGGTGATGAGGAGGCCCATCGGATTGTGGACCACGAGCTCGGGCGGGATGGTCTCCAAAAACTCGAACCGGAGCGCGGCCGACCAGCGCTCGCGCCGCACCTCCTGGCCGCCGGCGAGGTGGACGACGTCGAAGTCGGCGGTCGCGCCGTGCGGAGGCTCGGGCGAGGGGTGGATGCGGAGCACGACCTGCTCGACCTGGCGTTCGGTTTCCGCGGTCCCGGCCGCCACGCCCGCGACCTCGTCACCGTCGCGCGCGAACGCCGCGTTCGCGAGTTCGGTCGACAGGAACCGGAGGCTGCGGGTCCATTGCTCCTGGACGGTCGCCCGGCGCCGCGAGTGGAAGTCCGAGACGAACCGGTTGAGAAAATACTTGGTGGTGGGATCGAGCGGATCGGCCTGCGCGGTCGCGGCCTCGTAGGCGAGCGCCTCGGCGCGGCCGACCTCGTCGACCCGGACGACGATGGGCTTGGGCGGCTCGGTGCCCGCGATGCGGAGCAGCACGAAGACGCCGAGCACGCAGCTCGCCGAAAGGAAGATCAGGATCGTCCGCAGCTTCCGGTTCGCCCGGACGGTCTCGCCCCAGATCTCGGCGTACTCGCGCCCGGCGTCCTTGTCTCGTTTCATTGGGCCGATCTCCTTGCGTGTCAGACGGGTGGCTTGGCGGGGGCGGCCACGGTGCCGGCACTGCGCATGACGAGCGCGACGAACCCGGATCCGGTGGAGCCGGAGCCGGAGACAAGCATCGAGGCGAGTTCGCCGACCTTGAGGCCGGCCATGAGGCCGCAGACGACGAGCGGAAGCAGGACGACGGCCCAGAGCCAGAGTTCGCCCGCGCTGGCGGTGCCGGTGCCCATGAGGGCGTCGGCATAGGTCGTGATGTAGCCCATGCCGACGCCCATGAAGACGCGCAGGATGGCTCCGGCCACGACGCCGTAGAGCGTGTAGACCATGAGCGTGCGGAACCATCCCCAGAACAGGAACGCGAGCGGCTCGAAGATCAGGAACGCGATGAACACCGGGCCGAGCAGGATCACGATCGCGATGGCGACCTGCGCCCAGATCACCTGCGCGTAGGTGATGCAGAACAGCAGGAGCAGGCAGAACACGAGCGACGTGCCCAGGAACAGCGAGATGAGCGAGGAGAACAGCACGCTCAGGCCCGCGGTGATGATGGAGAGCACGCTGCCGCTCGACCACGCCGCGCTCAGGTGCGCGCCGTAGGCCTGGACGAGCGCGGTCATCTCGGCGTATCCGGCCGACACCACGTCGGAGATGAACAGGTCCTGGAGCCAGATCCCCCCGGCGGCGACCATGGCCGGGAACGTGAGCCCGACACCCGGGATCGGGACGACGTAGTAGTGGAGCAGCGTGCGCGGGATCGCGATCCCGATCACGAGCTGGATGATCGCCCACGGCTGGAACGTGCCGCTGAACGCGATCTTGAGTCCCGTCCAGGCCACCATGACGGCGGCAAGCCCACCCCAGAGCTGGAGCCCGAGCGCGTGCACGTCCGGCGCGGCCCCGCCGACGACCGTGTCGAGCACGATGTCCAGGAAGCTCTTGAAGTCCTGGAGCTGGTCGGCCGGGATCTGCGCCGGGACGTTCGGGTCGATCGACTGTGGGGGAAGCTGCATGGCGTGCGGGCCCCTACCGGTAGAACGACGGGACCCGGAGCCGGAGCCCGTCGCGGAGCGTGGCGCGGTTCAGCGACGCCGCGTCCCGCATCGTCACCGCCATCGCGTTCGCGCGTTCCCGGCTCTCCCGCCACTCGGCGAGCCGGTCGAGCCGGTCGAGCTCGGCCAGCCGCGCCCGGCTCGCCTCCCGCGCGGCCTCGTGGGCGAGCACCTGGGCCACGGCCGCGTCGATGCGGCCCTGGCTGAGCGCCGCGGCCACCTGGGCCTGCTGCAAGGCGGTGTTGGACAGGTTGCCGTTCGCGGTAAGCCCCGCGAACGAGCCCTGCGCGCTCTCGACGGTCTCGGCGAGCGCCGCCGCCGCGTCGAGGGTCGCGTAGTCGAGCACGCGCTGCCGGCCGGCGGCTTCCCGGGCGCGGCGGAAGTCGTCGGCGGCGCGCGACGCCACCCCGGGCGGAAGGTCGCGGAACAGCGCGAGGATGTCGGCCTCGCTGACGCGGTCGGCCGCATTCTGCGCGCTCCGCCACAGCCCGGTGAACGAGCGGCCACCGGTGCCGAAGCCCCGGACCGCGTCAACCGTCTCGCGGGCCGCGCCCTGGAAGTCGGATCCCCAGGCAAGGCCGTCTCGAACGAGCCCGGCGGGCTCGGCCGCGAGCCGGGAGAACGGCGCGAGCAGCGCGTCGATCTCGCCGCGCGCGGCGCGCTCCATGTGTTTCAGCTGATCCTCCAGTTCCGTGAGCTGGCTGGCCATCGAACGCAACTCGCGGACCTGGTTTCGGATCTGCGTGATCTGGTTCGCGATGATCGTGGCGCGCTGGACCCAGCTGCCGAAGTCGAGCTGGGCGCTCGCGGGCCTGGGAGCCGCGAGCAGCAGGAACGGGACGAGCAGGACGGGGGAGAGGGTTCGGTATCGCACGAAGGCGTTCTCCTCTTGGGGTCAGTTGATCGGAGCGGCCCCGGGCCTCGGGACCAGCACGTCGGAGGTGAACCAGATGCGCAGCCGGTGGCCGGCGCGGATGGTGATCTCGGGCATCCGGTTGAGGAACCGGTCGAGAACGGACGTGGCGCTGCCTCCGAGCCCCTGGCCGACGCCCGCCCGGAGCCCGTAGGGCGAGGCCCCGGAGAGGGTGAGGCCGCTGATGGCGCCGACGGCGCCCGCCGCCGCGAACGTCGAGAGGTAGTGGCGGTTCACCCGGTCCCTGAGCGCGCCCTCGCCCGCCTGGTTCAGCCCGGCGAACTCGAGGTCGATCCAGCCGCCGCCGGGGAGCAGCAGCCGGTGGAACGCGACGGCCAGGCGGCTCTGGTCGCGGTTGGCTACGGCCAGGGCCGTCCCGACGACGCGCGCGCCGCGCGGGACAAGCACCCGCTGGCGGTCCGCCGAGTACAGCGGCACCGACACCATGGCGAGCACGGGGCCGGGGAACTCGCCCGACAATTGGGTCAGAAGCACGGCCTCCAGAAACGAGCCCTCGCGGATCCGTTCCCAGCCGGGCGGGTCCGTGGGTTGGACGGCGATTCCCGGCTCCGGCGTGCCGGGCACGCGAGTGCCCTGCAACGAGGCTCCCGGCGAGCTCGGCAGAACCCCTTGGCCCGCCAGTCCGCCGTGCATCTCCGCCTCGAGCGCGGCGACCGACCGCTCGACGGACGCGAGCATCGCGTCGAGCGCGGCGTCGGACGCCTCGGGTTCGGCGGGGCGCACACCATCCCGGCTCTCGTTCGGATCCCGGTGCGACCGTGCGACGGGAAGCGCGCGGAGCGAGCGCGTCCTTCGCTCGATCTCCTCCAGCCGGAGCGCCTCGCGAAGCTCGTGCTCGGCCTGGGCCATGCCGACCACCCCGCCGCCCGTTCCACTCACTCCGGCCGCCCGCGCCGCGGCCCCGGCCGCGGCCTCTTCGGCCGCAGCGTCCGCATCGGCCTGCCTGCGCTCCTGTTCGGCCCGGGCCTCGTCCGCGGCGGCCTGCTGGGCGTGGCGCTCCGCCTCGGCGCGAAGGCGCCCCTCGAACGCGCGGCCCGCGCGATGGTCCACGGCCTGCGCCTCCGGCGCGGCTGGGGCCATGGGGTCCTCGTCGGGACCCGTGAGCGAGGAGGAGAACAGCATGCCGGCGACGAGCACGGCGATCAGCACGACCCCGGCCTTCGTGACGATCCCGCCGGGCAGCGCGCCCTTGGGCTCCTTGATCCACTGTTTCCAGCGGCTCACCTGCGCGCCTCCGCGGGCTCGAACCGCCAGCCCGCGCGCTCGTCCCCGATCTGGAGCCAGCCGTCGCCCAATACATGGCGGGCGACGTAGAGGCCGTCCTCGGTCAGATCGAACGCGACGAGCGCCGGCTCGCCGTCCCTGAGTTCATAAAGCGCGGGCGCTTCCTGGGCGTGCGAGCGCAGGTAGGTGAACCGGCCGTCGTGCCACATCGCCTCGACGAGGAACGGCCGCTCGGAGGCATCCCGGTCCAGCCGGTACTCGAACCGGAGCCGCTCGGGATAGGAGGCGCGGAACGCCTCGATCTCGGCTTCCGCCGCCGCCCGGGCCCGGCGGGCCGCGCGGGCCGCTTCGGCGGCCATCTCCCGGTAGGCCGCGACCTCGGTCCGGGCGACGAACGCGGGCGCGCCCGCGCCGGACATGCCCGCGGTGTCGGCGCCCGCTTCGACGCGGACGACCAGGTGCGGCGGCTCGTCGGCGTGCTCCGAGACCAGGAACGAGTAGATGCGGCCCGACTCGCACACGAGCGCGATGTTGGTCGCCGCGTCCTCGGCCAGCGGCTTGAGATAGGCAACGTTCGCCGCACCCGTGAGGTGCCAGTACTCGGAATCCCCCGCTACGAAGTCGAGGATCCGCTCGGCGGCGGGAAGCACGATGACCGTCGTATGACGCACGCGCGCGCGGACGATATGGATGCGGTCGCCGCCGTCCCCGGCGGCCGTTACGCGGAGGAACGCCGCGTCCGGTTCGGACTGTGCAGCGGCCTTGTGCTCCTGGGCGGCGGCGGGAAGCGCGGCGAGCAGCAGCGCCAGAGCGATCGGTATGGTGTGGAGCCTCATGGCGTCATGTCCTCTCGGGGTTGGGAGTGGGGTGTGCGGGTGTTGGCCAGGACCTCCAGCGCCTTGGCGAGTCCGTGCCGCTCGACGGCCCCGGCGCGGCGCTCGGCGTCGAGCGGCGAGGAGGTGTAGAGCCAGTAGCTCTCGGGGTCGACTTCGAGGCGGAGCACCGCGGCTTCCTCCGGGCGTCGGAGGTACAGCTCGCGCTTGGGCGTGAGTTCGCGGATCCGGGGCACCTCGGATTCGTTCAGCCGGAACAGGTCGCCGACCTCGTCCGGCAGCTCGGGGTTGGCGAGGAACAGCTTGGTCGGGATCGATTCGAGCAGCGCCGAGGCGCCCGCCGTCCCGGACACGTCCACGGCCGACTGGGTCGCGAGCACGAGCGCGGCGTTCTTCTTGCGCCACGTCTTGGCCGCCTCGGCCAGGTAGGAGAGCACGGCCGGATCGGCCAGGTAGCGCCACGCCTCGTCCACGACCATCAGCTTGAGCCGCCCGGTTTCGGCCGGGTCCTCGATCTCGAGGCGCATCCGTTCGAGCAGGTAGGCGAGCGCGGCCTCGCACAGATCCGCGTGCTCGGCCGCGCCCGCCAGGTCGATCACCTGCCAGTCGCCCAGCGCGAGGTCCGCCCCGCCCGAGGGCGCGTTGTCGAAGAGGGCGCCCCAGACGCCGCCCTCCGTCCAGCGGCTGAGCGCGGGCCACATGGCCGAAGGCAGCGAGCCCGCCAGCACGCCGAGCGTGCGCCGCCCGGGCTCCAGCGCGTACAGGTCCTCGATGCGCTCCCGGATCTCGCTCGTGTCGGCGCCGCCCGGCTCGTAGCCGCCGAGCCGGAGCAGCCGGAGCACCCAGCCGGTGAGGAACTGGAACGTGCGCGTGCCCGCGGGCAGGGCGAAGGGCGTGAGCCGGAGCCCGGACTCCGCCTCGCCGCCGGGCGTGAGCTCGAGGTACGAGCCCCCGAGGAACCGGGTCAGCCAGCGGTAGGAGCCGCCGAGGTCCAGGATCAGCACCCGGGGCGAGTACTTGAGCGACTCGACCAGGAGGAAGTTGAGGGAAAAGCTCTTGCCCGAGCCGGTCGCGCCCAGGATCAGCGTGTGGCCCACGTCGCCCCGGAACAGGTCGTAGTGGTAGGCCGTGCGCCACGGCGTCTCGAACGCGGCGAGCGACTCGCGGCCCAGGTGCCGGCTCCGGGCCGAGCCCGTCGGCGGCCCGAACACCGGCGCGATGCAGGAGGCGAGCCCGGCCGAGACGAACACGGTCCGGATCTGCCGCCTCGGCGGCTGGGCCGGAAGCCGCGCGAACCAGACGGGCAGCTGGCCGTAGCCTTCCCGCACGACCTTCGCGTCGTGCGCGGCGAACAGCCGGCGCACGTCGCCGTCCAGCCGCTCGGTGTCGTCCAGTTCGCCGTGGATCGCCACGGTGAGCGACGCCTCGCCGTAGGCCACGCCGTCGGCCTCGAGCTCGACCAGCGCGGCGCCCAGCCGGTCCGACTCGGCCGCCGCCGCCGAATCGACCATCGCGGCCGCCGTGCCCTGCGTCTCCTGCACGTGCGACATCATCGAGTAGCGGCGCGAGAAGTAGTGGCGCTGCGCGCCCCGGATCCGGCGCCGCGCCGCCTGCGTGGTCCACGGCCGCCACTCGAGCGAGACGGTCAGCGTCGCATCGAGACGGTAGAGGTCGCGGAGCAGGTTCGCGTGCGCCTGGCCCGGCGGCGAGAGAAGCGAGTAGAGGATCACGGGCTCGCCGCCGAGTCTCAGGTGACTGCGCTCGGCTTCGAGCTCCGACAGCGCGAGCCGCCAGTTCATGCCGCTGCCCGTGGCGCCGTCCCACGGCGTGCCCGGGCGGTTGACGAGTTCGGACAGCAGCCGGGACGCTCGATGAGCCCCCAGCACCTCGACGGGCGTGTGCTCGGCGACGAGCGAGCGGCCCGCCTCGACCATCGCCCGGAACCGGCCCGCCGCCGCCTCGATCTCCGACGCCAGGTACGCCGGCGCTTCCTTCCGCCGGCGCTTGCCGAGCCGCGCAAGGGCCGACAGCGGTCCCGGCCGGGCGGCCTTGGCGGCCGGCCGCAGGCCGGACCCGTGCGACCAGACGACGTAGGCCTCGAGCCGCTGCACGCGCCCGGCCAGGAACGCCCGGCGCTTGCGGCCCGACAGCGCCGCCACATCGGAGCCGGCCGCCTCGCCCGGGCCCGCCACCGGGGCCGGACGCCGGAGCAGGTGGAACTGGAGGCGCGCGCCGGGGGGCAGTCCCGAGAGCAGCCGCTGCCAGAGGCTCAGCACCCGGTCGGCCTGCCGAGGGGTGCGGCCGTCCATCGCGGCGGGGCGCAGGCGGCCGACCGCGATCAGTTCGCCCGAACGCGCCAGGCAGGTGCGGCCGTCGTCCAGCCAGCCCCAGTAGGGCAACTCCTCGGCCAGCGAACCCGCCGCCGCATGCGCCCGCAGCTCCCCGGCGACCCTCACCTGCCGCCCCCCGGGATCTTCAGGTGCCAGGGCTCCGCCGCCCACTTGCCGGGATCGAACCGCGCGGGATGGCGCGCCGCCGCCCGGAGCACCGCGAGCATCGCCGGATCCTTCCGGCCGGCGAGCCAGCCCGCGCCGTAGCAGCCGGCGAATACCAGCCCGCCGGCCATCAGCGAAGCGGTCGCGTTCCACACCGCGACCGAGAGCGTCGCGCCCAGCAGGAACAGCCGCCGCTCGACGCCCAGCACGGTGAGCGGGCGGTTGAGCGCGGCGTAGCCCGGCCAGCGGGTCGGTCCCCGCATCAGAACAGCCAGCCGAGGAAGTTCACCGCGCCCACGGCCATGCCGATCCCGAAGATGATCCCGGCCAGCGTGCGCTTGCTCCCGCCCTCGCCGAACGCGAACATCAGCCCGCCCACCACGATCGCGATCAGCGACAGTCCGCGCGCGATCGGGCCCGTGAACTGCGTCTGAAGCTCGTTCACCGCGTCGACCCACGGGCTCGTGCCCTGGGCCAGCAGCGCGCCGGGCGCCAACACCAGCAGCGCGGCGTTCCAGGCCGCCGTTCGCAGCGTTCTCGACAACGTTCTCATGCGCTCTCCTCCTTGGGAGTTCAGTCGTTCGTCGCATCCGGGGCGCTCCCGCCCCGGCTCTTCTCCACCCACTTCTCGGCCCATTCCTCGATCTCGGCCTCGATCCAGCGCGCCACGCGCCCCCCCAGCAGGACGGGCGCCGGAAAGCGGTCCTCGGCCGCCCAGCGGTAGATCGTGCTCCGCCCCAGGCTCGTCCGGGCCTGCACCTCCGAGATCCGCAGGAAACGGGTCGCCGGCTTCGTCCGCTCATCGCCCATGTCTTCGCTCACCGCTCCGCTCCGGTTCGTCTGCCCCGGGCGCGCCGCGGGCCCCGGCCCGCCGGCTCGCACGGGCGGAGCCCCGGCGCTGTCCGGATCCAGCTCCCAGTCGCCGATGAACGCCAGAACCCGGTCCGCCGTCCTCAGCGACGGCGAGCGTCCGCGCTCGATCCGGCGCAGCAGGCTCGGGTCGCCCACGGCCTTCATTCCGAGCGTCGTCGGACTCATGCCCGTGTCGTCGAGAAACGCGCCTATCCGTGTCTTGAATTGCTCCTCCAGCGTTGCCATTCGACGGCCGTTCCAGTCTCATCGGGCCCGTAACGGTGAAGCGGTGTGCTCAAGGAAGTCAACTCTTAGCAAATCGCCTAAGTGTATCTGGTGTATATGCTTATCCCACGTCGTCCCGGAGATCCCGGAGGCCGCCGCCAATGCGGCGCCCGAGCACCCCCGCGGGGGACGTCCGGGAGGACGCGGCGAAGGGAAAGGTTCGGATTCGGGCCGGAAGGCGTGGTGCGGAGACGACCGCACCGGAGTCGTCCGCCCGGCGGACGGGACCTCGAACGGCCGCGGGAACCGGAGACGGTCGCGGAAGTACCGGCCCTGTTACCCGGCATGTAAAGTTTCCCTGAAGTCGGCATGTAAAATGTCCCAC